>NZ_JBFTZN010000064.1:0-26622 GCF_056406775.1 Allobosea sp. P1_A7 | reverse complement strand
GATCTATACGCCCGGCCTCGTCATCCTGGAGGTGAAGGGGCCGCTGCAGGCTGCCCTGCCTGAAGGCCGCAAACTTGATCTCGGCTGGAGTCAGCTCGAGGCCAGCCTGGCGTTGAAAGAGCGCGAGCCCGAGCGTTTCTCCATGGTGCTGGTCGAGCCGAATGCGACATTGACCGCGCCCGGCGCGAGCAACGAAACCTGGCGCGCCAATCAGCTGGACGTGCATCTGCGCCGAAACCCGGCGCGTTTTGCGACCGAGCAGGTGGCGGATCTTGCGCTGACAGCGAAAGGCTCGGTGCTGCCCGCGCTCGATGCGCTGCTCGGAACCACTGAACCTGGTGATGTCGAGATGCAGGCGAGTCTGACCCAGTCGCTGGCGTTCAAGGCCGGCTTCAATCCCGATGCGCTCGAAGCCTGGCGTACCACCGGCGGGCAGATCGAACTGACGCGACTGCTGATGACAAAGGGGGCTGCTCGGCTCGAGGCGAGCGGGCGTCTGCTGCTCGACCAGACGCATCGCCTGTCCGGTCAGATCGACGCCGGTGTCGCCGGCATCGATCGGATTGGTGGCATAAAGCTCGGTGGTCTTGCCGCTGGTCTTGGCGGACTGCTTGGTGGCAAGCCGAGCGGGGGCACACCTGGGCTTACGCCTCTGCCGCCGGTCGTCCTGCGCGAGGGGCGGGTCTATCTCGGGCCGTTCCGGCTGCCCCTGCAGCCCTTGGCGCCGCTCTACTGAACAGAAAAGGGGGCGTCACCGCCCCCTTTTCGTATCGTGCTGCCGACGAATTCAGGTCTCAGTTCGCGGGCAGGGCGGCGCGCGGTGCTTCGATCCTGGTCAAGGCCTTCTTGACCGCTTCCTGCACCTTCTCAAAGGCGCGAACCTCGATCTGCCGGACGCGTTCGCGCGAGACCCCGAATTCCTCGGAGAGTTGCTCTAGCGTGATCGGGTCATCGGCCAGGCGCCGAGCCTCGAAGATCCGGCGTTCGCGCGGATTGAGCACCGTCAGTGCTTCGCGCAGCGCCTGGTGGCGGTTGTCGCTTTCCTCGGAGTCGGCCAGGCGACGTTCCTGGCTTTCGCTGTCGTCGACGAGCCAGTCCTGCCATTCGCCCTCGCCATCCTCGCGCAACGGCGTGTTCAGCGACGCATCGCCGCCGAGGCGGCGGTTCATGTCGATGACGTCCTGCTCGTTGACGCCGAGCTTGGTCGCGATCGTCTTGACCTGATCCGGCTTGAGATCGCCCTCGCCAAGTGCCGAAATCTTGCTCTTCGCCTTGCGCAGGTTGAAGAACAGCTTCTTCTGGTTCGCGGTGGTACCCATCTTCACCAGCGACCWGGAGCGCAGGATATATTCCTGGATCGAGGCCTTGATCCACCACATCGCATAGGTTGCAAGACGGAAGCCCTTGTCGGGCTCGAAGCGCTTGACCGCCTGCATCAGGCCGACATTGCCTTCGGACACGACTTCGCCGATCGGCAGGCCGTAGCCGCGATAGCCCATGGCGATCTTGGCCACCAGCCGCAGATGCGAGGTGACGAGCTTATGCGCCGCATCGCGGTCGCCATGCTCGCGCCAGCTCTTGGCGAGCATGTATTCCTCGCTCGGCTCCAGCATCGGGAACTTGCGAATTTCTTCGAGATAACGTGAAAGTCCGCCCTCCGCGGACATGACGGGCAGCGATGCAATCGCCATGCTCGTTTCTCCTTTCCTGGCTCCCGCTTCGCGGCAAGCCAACCGCGCGAACGACCCTCGCGCAGGTTTTGGATGATGTGCCTGAACCAACGCGCGAACCCTGTGAGGGTTCGTCGAGCCCGGCCCCATGCGGCGCCCCTTAAGCCATCCGCATCCAAGCCTCATTATATGCCAATGGAGCTTGGCGGAAAGTGGGCGAAGTGGCCAGATTAGCTCACAGGGCCGCGAGTTCCGCTTGCAGATTTGCAAAATCGGCAGGCGGAGGCGCTTCGAAATACATTTCCGCCTCCGTCACCGGATGGGCAAAGCCGAGTACCGTTGCATGCAGTGCCTGCCGGCCGAGGGCGGCCAGTGCATCGCGTGCGCCGTCAGGAAGGCGGCTTGCCTTGGTCATGTAGCCGGAGCCATAGAGCTGGTCGCCCAGCAAGGGATGACCGAGATGGCTCATATGGACGCGGATCTGATGCGTGCGACCAGTTTCCAGCCTGCACTCGATCAGGCTGGCCAGGGCTTCGGTTTCCTCCTGCCCGCGAAGCAGCGGCGGATAGCGCTCCAGAACGGTGAAGTGGGTGATTGCCTCGCGGCCGCGGCCTTCGGCAACGACCGCCATCTTCTCGCGATTGCGGTGTGAACGCTCGAGGGCGGCCTCGATCGTGCCATGCGGCCGGCGCGGCGTACCCCAGACCAGCGCGAGATAGGCGCGCTCCAGCGGCCCGGTGCGGCCATGGTCGGCAAACTGCTTGGCAAGCCCCTGATGGGCCTTGTCGGTCTTGGCCACGACGAGAAGCCCGCTGGTATCCTTGTCGAGCCGATGCACGATGCCGGGTCGCCTGACGCCACCAATGCCGGAGAGGCTGTCTCCGCAATGAGCGATCAGCGCATTGACCAAAGTACCGTCCTCATGTCCCCCCGCGGGATGAACGACGAGGCCGGCCGGCTTGTTGATCACGATCAGAGCATCGTCCTCATAGACGACCTCGAGCGGGATCGATTGGCCCAGGGGCGCGGGCGGCCTGGCCGCAGGCATGACCAGGGTCAGGACGTCGCCGGCGGCGACCTTCCGGCTCGGATCGCCTGCGATCGCGCCGTTGAGGCTCACACCACCCTCCCGGATGACCTGCTGCAGGCGGGCGCGTGAGATTTCGCCGGCAAGCATGGCGAGCGCCTTGTCGAGGCGCATTCCTGCCTGCTCCGGAGCGACATGCAGGCTGACGCCCTCTGCGTTGTCCGGGGAGGTCGATAGTGGGGCAGTAGGTTCGGTGTTCATGCAGACCGCTATAAGGGGCGGGAGGGAGACCCGCACCCCTTTTCGCGCGATCGCCCGTGCAGACGAGGCGAGCGCGCNNNNGCGCTGGCCGGCGCGCTCGCCGGTCAGCCGAAGAGGCGGAACTTTGCCTTGGCGGCCGTGGCCGGTTGAACGTCTTCGGGGCCCGGGTCGTCCGGTGCGTGCGATACCGGGAAGATCACCGGGGAGGGGCGATGATCGCGGACCGAGGCTGAGGTCGCAGGAGCCACTGTCGCCTCGGCGACCGGAGTTGGGAGCTTGGCCGCGACGGCCGGTTCACCCTTGGCGACAGGCTCGGTCGCAGGCTTCTCGTCCCCTGCAGGCTTCGCGGGCTCGATTTTCGCCGGCTCGGGTGCGACGAGCGTTGCCTGCTCGATCACCGGTTTGGCGGTCTCGACGGGTGCCATCGTCTCGGCACGCCCTTCCAGCAGCGGTGCGGAATCGTCGAGATCGGCCAGCACATCGTCGATCGCCGGCGCCTGGCTGACGAGCGTCGCCGGAGGAACCGTCCAGACGAAGGCATCGAGGCGCCCGGAAATCGGCGAGACGGGCAGCCAATGGTCAGAGACCAGCCCGTCCGCGACCCAGGCTGCGTCACGCGGCGCGCGCGTGGCGCGCGAGAGCCATTCGCGAACCCGGCCGGCCGAACCATGTTCGGCCTCTTCGAGTTCGGCCATGAGCAGGCAGACGCGGACGGACGCACCGCCGGCCAGCAGCGGCTTCAGCGCCTGGCGGGCCTTGGCGAAATCACGGGCATGGATCGCCGCGCCGGCCAGAGCCAGCACGCCTTCCGGATCGGCCGGACGCAGCCTTACGAGCGTTTCGGCCCGTGCGAGCCGGTCCTGCGCGCTGTCACCGGGGCGCACATCGAGATAAGCGGCGGCGATGTCGGGATGCGGGACCTCGCGCCAGGCGGCTTCGAGCAGCTTGGCGGCCTTTCGGATATCGCCGCGCTCGGCGAGCATGCGCCCTGCAAGGGCAGCTGCCGGCGTGAGGCCTGGGGCGAGTTTTGTCGCTTCCAGGGCGGCGGCCAAGGCCTTCTCCGGTTCGCTGCCCTTCGCGTCGAGGGCTTCCGCCGCCAGCAGCACAGCGCGCTGGCGCTTGGCATCCGCCTTTTCGGCGAGACGCAGGGCGGCGCGGCGTTCGACGGCTGTGCGCGCTGCTTGCCAGTCTCCGGCGCTGGTGTGGAAATCGAGCAGGGCGTCATTGGCCCAGGCAAGCGAGGGGGAGCGCCGCACGGCGTCGTCCGCGAAGGCGCGCGCAGCCGTCATGTCGCCACGGCGACGGGCCTCGACGAAGAGACCGCGCAGGCCGAGCACGCGAGTTTCCGGCTTGTCGAGCATGGCCTTGAAGGCGGCTTCCGCCCGGCCCCTGTCACCCGAGAGCTGGGCCGTCTGTGCTTCGAGCAGCAGGGTCAGCGGCTCGTTGCCGGAAAACTTGCGGGCGTCGACGGCGTAGCGGCCGGCAGCCACTGGATCACCCGCACCGATTGCGACCATGCCACGGGAGACGGCCTCGAAGCCGCGGGCCCGACGTCGCGCTCGCGAGGCGAAGCTGAAGGCCGAGGGCAGGCCCAGAACGAAGCGCACCGCGGCCCATCCGAGCATGGCGAGGAAGGCCAGGATGATGACGCCGATTGCCGCGATCGCGACGCTCGTCTCGATGCGGTAGCCCTGCCAGAGGACCGAGACCTCGCCGGGGCGGTCGGCCAGCCAGACGGCACCAGCCGCGAGGCAGGCAATGACAAAGAGATAGAGCAGCACGCGAACCATTGAACGCTATCCTCCGTCAGCCACCCGCGCCGAGCGCGGCAACCGCATCCTGTGCAATCCTGCCGATCGCGGCGTCAGCGGCAGCGCGCCTCTGCAAACTGGTGCCGAACTCGGCACTGTCCCGCCGCGCCGGCTCGGGCAATTGAGCCCAGAGGCCGGCGGCCTTGCCGAATTCGTTATGCGCAAGCGCATTCTCCAGGCGGATCACCAGCGTTGCAGGGTCGTTTGCGCCGGTATCTCCGACCGGGCGAATGGTGACGACCTTGCTGGCGAGCCCAAGCAGGCGATCCTGCCAATCCTTGGCGGCCGGCGTCATTTCGCGATCGAACATGGCGCGATGAACCCGGAATTGCGCCAGCAGCGCATCCTGCGTCGGTGCGCCGGTTGTGGCGACGGCGGAGAGCGCGGCCAGTTGTTCGGCCGAGCCGCCGCCCTTGCCGAGAGCCGCGATATCGGCCGCGAAGGGCCTGCCGGCAGAAAGCGCGCCCTGGATGCGTTCGGCGAGCACGATGCGCGCGGCGGCAAATGCCTGCGGGCTCGGCGAGGCCGCGGACTTGGCCAGCGTCTCGACGGTGCCGAGGCGTTGCGTCAGCCCGGCGATGGCGGAGCTGTTCTCGGCCGTGGCCGGGGCGGGAGCGTTTGCGAGTTCCGCCAGCCGTGCTGCGGCGGTCTTTGCTTCCGCGGCGACAGTGGCGGCAGCTTCCGATGTCGCGCTGACCCGGCGATCGAGCGCCTCCAGCGCTGCGCGCTGGGGCAGGCTTGTGACAGCACTTTGCAGATTGGTCGTCGTGCGCTGCAGGGTCTCTATGCGCCCCTTCAGTTCGGCGATCTGCTGTTCGCTGGTATCGGGCGTCGAGCGGGAACCGACCAGTGTCATGAGACCCGCCCCAAGGATGCCGCCGATCAGGCCGGTGGCGGCCAGAGCAGCCCATGGCAGCCGCGGAGGGGGAGACGGCTCGCCTGAAACGGGCGGCGCAGGCTCAGATGGAGCCAAGCCAACGGGCTCAGGCGCCGGAGATGTGATTCCGGGTGTGAATTCACTGGGCTGCGTGGCTGCGGGGGGAGGCTGGTCAGTCTCTGCCGAAGCAGCTTCTGGTGTCGCGGTCACTGCCGCCTCTACCCTGCCGTCGATGGTCGGGGGAGTTCGCCGGTGGCGTCCGCGCGGCGTGGCTGTCTGCGGCTCGCTCATCGCATCCTTGTCCGTCTCGACGCCGGCCGGCGCGGCCACGGCCTGTCTAACATCCCCTGCGCGACGATTGCGAGCGGTCACTTGATCCAGCGCGGCCAGCAGGGCCGCCTCTTCGGGGTATTCCGCAACCAGAACCGTGCTGGCGCCTGCTGCGATCAAGGGGGCCGCAACCTCCGCCGAAAGCGTGACATGCGTCAGTTCCAGCGCCTGTTCACTGAGAGTGGAGGCACGTGTCAGGGCGAGGAAGGTCTGGGCGCCTCGTGGTGAATAGTGAAGTGCGGCTTCGGCGCGCCCATCCCGCAGGCTGGCGGCCGCCACTTCGGGCAGGCTGGGCTTGGCCTCGGCCGCATAGGCCGTCCAGTTCGCGATCTCGTAGCCAGCCTTGCCCRGGCGCTCCGCGATATCGTCATGGCGGTCCCGGCCAGCGACCAGAAGCAGGCGTGCCGGCGTGGGGATGTTGCGCTGGACCAGAGCGATCAGGTCGTTGCGGTCGCCATCGGCACTGCGGGCATCCTCGAAACCGGCGTCGCGCATCTTCGCGGCCGTCCGCGCCCCGACGGTGAAGACCGGCAGGTCCCGCCAGGCGGATGGGGCATCGGCGAGGGCCGGCACAGCATTGCCGCTGGTCAGGATCAACGCCGCGAATGTGCCCTTGGGTACCGGTTCGGCGAGGCGGACCACATCGAAAAGCGGCGCCACGATCGGCTCATGTCCATGGGCGGCGAGCGCGCGGGCGCTGCGTTCGGCATCCGCCTGCGGTCTGAACACGAATACGCGCATGCGCCCTCCTGTCGCGTCGTTGGCGTTCATGGAACACCCGGCCTCATGAGTAGATCCCCGCCGGAGCCCTGGCGCGCAAGGCGCGTCCGAGTTCGGCTCCACGTTCCGCGGCCTCGCTGACGGGACCGCTGCAGCTATCTTCGGCCATCGCCGTGCCGTCGGGCGAGAGCAGCAGCCCGCGCAAATGGAAGCGGTCGCCCTCGACGGTGGCATGACCGGCGATCGGCGTCCGGCAGGAACCGTCGAGCTCGGTCAGGAAGGCACGTTCGGCGGCGAGTGCGATGCCGGTGTCACGGCAAAGGATCGGCTGGACAGCTTCCGTGCTTGCGGTGTCACCGATGCGAACCGCAACAGCGATCGCACCCTGGCCGACGGCCGGAAGCGATTCCTCGATGGAAAGGATGCCGCTTGCCTTGTCGGCGAGCCCGAGCCGCTTCAGCCCGGCGATGGCGAGCAGGGTCGCGTCGATCTCTCCACTCGCCACCTTCTCCAGCCGCCTTGCGACATTGCCGCGCAGCAGGACGATCTCGAGATCGGGCCGGGCGCGCCTCAGCATGGCCTGGCGGCGCAGCGAGGCCGAACCAACGACCGCGCCCTGCGGCAGGTCCGCAACGCGGGAAATGCCGCGTGCGATCAACGCGTCGCGCACATCCTCGCGGGGGAGATAGCCAGCGATGGTGAGGCCGTCGGGCAATTTGGTGGGAAGATCCTTGGCGGAGTGGACAGCGTAGTCGATCCGGCCCTCGATCTGAGCCTGGTCGATCTCCTTGGTGAACAGACCCTTTCCGCCGGCCTCCGAGAGGGGGCGATCGCGAATGGAGTCCCCCGTCGTGACGATGATTTCGAGCGGTAGCTCGTCCTTCGCCCAGCCATGAGCCTCGGCAAGGCGGCGAGCGAACTCATTGGCCTGCGCCAACGCCAGGGGGCTGCCGCGCGTGCCGATGACAAAGCGGCCGACCTGGCGTCCGCGAACCGAAGCTGCGATCTCGTTCATTCTCTTTGCGTCTTCCTGATGCCGGCCGCTGGCCAGCGAACTCCACGGCCTCTTGGCCTTATGCTCCGTGGCGCACTATACGAGGGAATCCCCGGCGCGAAACCGTCGGAGCTCCGCCCGCCTCTCCTTGTGGCCTGTTCCGGCCGAAACCTGTCCGAGATTTGTCGATCGATCATGCGCGTTCTGGGGATAGAGACGACTTGTGACGAGACCGCGGCTGCAATCGTTGGCGTCGATCGCGCCGGCGAGGCCAAAATCCTGTCCAACGAGATCCTGAGTCAGATCGCCGCACATGCGGCTTATGGTGGCGTGGTGCCGGAGATCGCGGCGCGCGCGCATGTCGAGGCCATCGACCGCATCGTCGCTCGCGCCTTCGCGAATGCCGGACTCAAGCCCTCCGAGATCGACGCGGTCGCTGCTGCTGCCGGGCCGGGTCTGGTTGGCGGCGTCATGGTCGGGCTGACCACGGCGAAGGCGATCGCGCTGGTAACCGGCCGCCCCTTCATTGCGGTGAACCATCTCGAAGCGCATGCGCTGACGGCGCGGCTGACCGACGACGTTGCCTTTCCCTATCTGCTGCTGCTGGTCTCGGGCGGGCATACGCAGCTCCTGGCGGTGCGCGGCGTCGGCGATTATCTGCGCCTGGGCGGAACCATCGACGACGCGGTCGGCGAGGCTTTCGACAAGATCGCAAAGATGCTCGGTCTGGCCTATCCGGGCGGCCCCTCGGTCGAGCGGGAAGCCGAGAAGGGCGATCCCGAACGCTTCGAGTTTCCGCGGCCGATGGCTGGGCGCCCCAATCCCGATTTCTCGCTTTCCGGCCTCAAGACCGCGGTCAGGCTGGTGGYCGAACGCATTGCGCCGCTCTCCGACCGCGACGTCGCCGATCTCTGCGCCTCCTTCCAGGCAGCGGTCGTCGACGTGCTGGTCGACCGCACGCGAGCGGGCCTGCGCGCCTGCCGTGGGGCCGGGATCATGCCCACGGCCTTGGTGGTTGCCGGTGGCGTTGCCGCCAACCAGCCGATCCGGCGCGGACTGACCCGCTTTGCGACCGAGGCCGGCCTGCCGATGGTCGCGCCACCGGTCGCGCTTTGCGGCGACAATGGCGCGATGATCGCTTGGGCTGGGCTTGAGAGGCTGAGGCTCGGGCTTGTCGACGACATGAGCGCGGTTGCCCGGCCACGCTGGCCGCTGGACGAGCTCAAGGCCAAAGCGTGATCCGTGAGCGACGTGAGCGCGCCGAGATGAGCAAGGCCTTCGAGACAATCGGCGTCGTAGGCGGCGGCTCCTTCGGTGCCGCACTGGCTCTGGCCGCGGCGCGGGCCGGGCGAAACGTGCTGCTCTGGGCCCGTGATCCCGAGGCCATCGCGGCCATGCGGGAGCGTCGAGAGGTGCCGCGCCTGCCCGGCGCGACGTTGCCTGCCGCCGTATCGCCGGTTGCCGAGCTTGCCGCGCTTGCCGATGCACAGGCGCTGATCCTCGCGGTTCCGACCCAGGCGCTGCGACAGGTCTGCACCGCGCTCGCGCAAGCCTTGCCGGATGGCGTGCCGACGATCTCGGCGGCCAAGGGCATCGAGCAGAAGAGCGGCTTGTTCACGACGCAAATCATCGCCGAGCTTTGGCCCGGTGCGGTCCCGGCCATCCTGTCCGGTCCGAGCTTTGCCGCCGATATCGCACGCGGGTTACCGACGGCTCTGACACTGGCAGCGCGCGAGGCGGATCTGGCGCAGGATCTGGCCGAGGCGCTGAGTTCCGCGTCCTTTCGCATCTATCACGGCGTCGACATCCGTGGCGTCGAGATCGGCGGAGCCGCGAAGAACGTGCTGGCGATCGCAGCGGGGATCGCGATCGGGCTCGGCTATGGCGAGAGCGCCCGTGCCGCGCTGGTGGCGCGTGGCTTTGCCGAACTCAGGCGCTTCGGCGAGGCTTTTGGTGCGCAGCCGGAAACGTTGATGGGGCTTTCGGGGTTGGGCGATGTCGTGCTCTCCTGCGCGTCCGCACAGTCACGCAATTTCGCCTATGGGTTGGCACTCGGCCAGGGCAAGACACCGGCCGAGGCCGCTGGAGGCAAACTGGCCGAGGGCGCCTTCACGACGTCGGTCCTGGCAGAGATGGCGCAGGCACGCGGCATCGAGACGCCCATCGCCGAGGCCGTTGCGGCCATTATCGCCGAACGCATCGGCGTTCGCGAAGCGGTCACGGGATTGCTGGCGCGACCGGTCCGGGCGGAGAACTGAGTTGGCGCGAAAGCCTCTGCGACGCGCGGCGCTGGCGGTGAGTGCAGGTCTCGTGCTTGCCCTGGGGCTGGAGTTCTTGCAGATCGCCCGAACGGTTCCTGAACTCGCGGCTCCCGACGAACAGGCGACCCGCGTCCTCATCGAGAAGGCCGCACGTCAGCTGACCTTGGAACGGGATGGCCGCGTCCTGGCCCGCTATTCGGTGGCGCTGGGTTCGAGTCCGGTCGGTGATAAGGTGAAGGAGGGCGACGGCCGGACTCCGGAAGGCGTCTAYGACATTGATTTCAAGCACCCGCGCAGCCGCTATCACCTCGCGCTTCGCATCTCCTATCCTGATCGCCTGGATCGTGAGGACGCCCAGCGCGCAGGTTTTGCCCCGGGTGGCGACATCATGATCCACGGCATTCGCAACGGGCTTGGCTGGCTGGGCCGGCTGCACCTCAGCCGCGACTGGACGGATGGCTGCATTGCGGTCACCAATGCCGAGATTCGCGGGATCTGGGCTCGCGTTGCGCAAGGGACCCGGGTCGAGATCCGGCCGTAACGCAGTGACGTAGCAGAGGCAGCAATGGCAGGCGACTGGTCGGATCTGAGCAAGCGGGTGGCGCGCGGCGTCGCTGAGGTACGGAAGACCACTGGCTCGGAGCTGGTTGCCGWGAGCATGCCGGTGGCGTTGGCCGGGCGTGTGCCCGCCGGACCGGTGATCCAGCATCGACGGCGGCGCGGCGATGATACCCACCGCTTCGTGCTGATTCTGCCCTTCGGCGAGGGCGAGGTCAGGGTCGAACTCGGCCCGCAGGATTATGCCGCGCTGACACGCGAGATGGTGCGATTCTGGAACGAACAGGGCGAGGCCGCGCTGCGTCCGCCTGCTCCGACGAAAGAGGATGACGTCTGATGGCTCACTGGCTGGTCAAATCCGAACCATCGGTCTGGTCCTKGGACGACCAGGTTAAGGCTGGTGCCAAGGGCACGCATTGGGATGGCGTGAAGAATCATACGGCCAAGCTCAACCTGATGGCGATGAAGCTCGGCGATCAGGTCTTCTTCTACCACTCGAACGAGGGGCTCGAGGTCGTCGGCATCGTCGAGGTCATCAAGGAGCACTATATCGCGAACCCGGGCGAGCCCTGGGTCTATGTCGACTTCAAGGCGGTGAAGCCGCTGCCGAAGCCTGTGACCCTTGCTCAGGTGAAGGCCACGCCGGAACTCGCCAAGATGGCGCTGGTCACGTCCTTCCGCCTGTCCGTGCAACCGGTGACCGACGATGAATGGGCACTGGTCTGCAAGATGGGCGGGCTCTGAAGGATAGACGAGCTCTGCGACCTCTTGCGGTCGCAGGGGTCAAGCCATAACTATACCGCCCAGACGGTATAGTTATGGAGAATGGACTTGCGTAGCAGCAAGAAGGCGGCGTTGCTCGAGGCAGCGGGCGCGATCATCGTCGGAGGCGGTATCGACGCCCTGACTTTCGACAGGCTCGCAGCCGAAACCGGCGTGAGCAAGGGCGGCATTCTCTACCATTTCCCCGACAAGGAGCGCCTTCTGATCGCTCTGGTCGAGGGCATCGTCAGCCTTGTCGATCTTGCGATCGCCGAAGAACGCGCGAGCGTTGCCGAGCCCGATGGGCCGGGCCGCTGGCTGCGCGCCTATATCCGCATGGCCTTCACCGACGGAGGCGATGTCGACCGGCTGCTCGGGATCCTGCTGGCGGGATTGCCTCCGGAGTCGCCGGCGCTGGTGCCCCTGCTCAGCGCCGACCGTCGCTGGCTCGAAGCCGCCTGTTCGGATGGCCTGCCGCGCGGGCTGGCGATTGCCATCCGCCTTGCCGTCGACGGCGCCTTCGTCACCAAGCTCGATCCCGCCGATGCTGCAGCTGCGCGCGAGGCGCTCCTGAAGCTGACCGAGGCCGCGCAATGACGCCTGCACGTGGTGCGGTGCCGGGGCGCGACCCGGCCGTCGATGCGATCAGAGGCATCGCCCTGTTCGGCATCCTCGTCGTCAACCTGCCTTTCTTCGCCATGCCGTTCGGCTTCGGCGGCGATTGGTGGCGCTCCGCCTTTCCCGGCGCCCTGGATCGTCTTGCCGTGTTCCTGATCCAGGCCCTGTTCGAGGCGAAATTCGTTCTGATCTTCTCGTTTCTGTTCGGCTATGGCGCGGCGCGGCAGATCGCAACCAACGGCGAAGGGCRCTATCGGCGTCGCCTGCTCGCGCTCGGATTGCTCGGCGTTGCCCATGGCCTGCTGCTCTTCGCAGGAGACATCCTGCTCGCCTACGCGCTTCTCGGAATGATCCTGCCGCTCGCGGCCCGCTGGTCGCTGGGACGCCTGCTCAAGGCGGCTGCCCTGATGTGGCTGCTGGCGATCCTGACCCATGCCCTGCTTGCAATCATCGGCATCATCGAGCCCGATCCGGCCACCGGTGCGGATGCAGCCGTCGTTGCGGTGCATCGTTCCGGCGATTTCCTGGCGATCGCGCGCTATCGGCTGATGGAATGGGCGATCTTCTACGGTCTGGCGCCCTTGATCACCTTGCCGCATGTCGCGGGCATGTTCTTCCTCGGCATGGCCGCCTTCCGCCATCTCGGCACCGCCTCGCTGAGCAGCCTCGCCGCACCGGGGGCGGCGTTGGCGCGCTTTCTCTGGCTGCCCGCCCTCGTCGGCAATTTCGCTTACGCCGCGGTGGCGATGGCGCCTCCCGGCCCGGCGAAACCGGCCTTTGCTGCAGCCGAGCTCATCCTGCGCGGCGTCTTCCCGCCGCTGATGAGCCTCGTGATGATCGGTGCCGGCCTGAGCTTCTTCAACCGGCAGCTCGGCATGCGCATCGGCCGGATCTTTCAGGCGGATGGCCGCCTGTCCCTTTCACTCTACATGTCCGAGTCGATCGTCTGCGTGCTGATCTTTCTCGGCTATGGCCTTGGCCTTTACGGGCGCCTCGGGCCCGCGGCCTGCATGCTCGCGGCAGCTGCCATCTACGCGTCCCTGCTGGTGCTGGCGTCGCTATGGTCGCGGAGCTTCAGCAAGGGGCCGTTCGAGTGGTTCGTCGAGCGCATGGCAGGGCCGCGTCGGTTGCGGCAATGACGGCCAATATTGCGCGATAACCGGCAATCCGGCGCGTGGCGGACCGATCCGACCCTCGCCAAAAGTCTTTGAAACCAAAGTGCGAGGGCGCGTGGCTTGCCGCCGCTCTTTCGCGCTTTATGATGCGCGCAATTCGAAAGAAGCGGTCGTTATTTGCCGAGGAATCCGGCACTCATGCCATGAGCCGCGACGAAGATGGGCTGATTGCGGTCCAAGTCCGGGGAGAAGTCTTCTATGTCCGACAAGATCTATGACGTGCCGGCCGCCTGGGCCAAAAAGGCCTATCTGAACGACGCCAAATACAAGAAGATGTACGCGGCCTCGATCAAGGACCCCGACAAGTTCTGGGCCGAGCACGGCAAGCGGATCGACTGGTTCAAGCCGTTCAGCAAGGTGCGGAACGTCAGCTACAAGCCGGGCAAGATCTCGATCAAATGGTATGAAGACGGCACTACGAACGTCTCCTACAACTGCGTCGACCGGCATCTGGCGACGCGCGCCAAGCAGACGGCCATCATCTGGGAAGGCGACGATCCGTCGGAATCCAAGAAGATCACATACGGCCAGCTCTATACCGAGGTCTGCAAGTTCGCGAATGTGCTGAAGGCGCAGGGTGTCAAGAAGGGCGACCGCGTCACGATCTACATGCCGATGATCCCCGAGGCGACCTATGCGATGCTCGCCTGTGCGCGGCTCGGTGCGGTGCACTCGATCGTCTTCGGCGGCTTCTCTCCTGATTCGCTGGCCGGGCGCATCGCCGATGCGACCTCGGACGTGGTGATCACGGCGGATGAAGGCCTGCGCGGCGGGCGCAAGGTGCCGCTCAAGGTCAATGTCGACGCGGCGGCCGAAAAGGCCCCGGTCAAGACCGTGATCGTGGTCAAGCGGACCGGCAGCGATGTCGCGATGCAGGAGGGCCGTGACGTCTGGTATCACGAGGAGGCGGCGAAGGTCTCCGGGCATTGCCCGCCGGTCGAGATGAAGGCCGAAGACCCGCTCTTCATCCTCTACACCTCGGGTTCGACGGGTAAGCCCAAGGGCGTCCTGCACACCACCGCCGGCTATCTCGTCTATGCCTCGATGACGCATCAATACGTCTTCGACTACCATGACGGCGACATCTACTGGTGCACGGCCGATGTCGGCTGGGTCACCGGGCACAGCTATATCGTGTACGGCCCGCTGGCGAATGGCGCGACGACCCTGATGTTCGAGGGCATCCCGACATATCCGACGATCTCGCGCTTCTGGGAGGTTGTCGACAAGCACAAGGTCAACATCTTCTACACCGCGCCGACTGCCATCCGCTCGCTGATGGGCGCTGGCGAGGAGCCGGTGAAGAAGACCAAGCGCAAGTCGCTGCGCCTGCTCGGCTCGGTCGGCGAGCCGATCAATCCGGAGGCCTGGGAGTGGTATCACCGCGTCGTCGGGGATGATCGCTGCCCGATCGTCGATACCTGGTGGCAGACCGAGACGGGCGGAATCCTGATCACGCCGCTGCCCGGTGCGACCAAGCTCAAGCCCGGCTCGGCAACGCGGCCCTTCTTCGGCGTCAAGCCGGAGATCGTCGATGCCGAAGGCAAGGTGCTGGAGGGGGCGACCGAAGGCAATCTGGTGATTGCCGAGAGCTGGCCCGGCCAGATGCGCACGGTCTATGGCGACCACAAGCGCTTCGAGGAAACCTATTTCGCCACCTACCCGAACAAGTACTTTACCGGTGACGGCTGCCGGCGCGACGCAGACGGCTATTACTGGATCACCGGCCGCGTCGACGACGTGATCAACGTGTCCGGCCACCGCATGGGCACGGCGGAGGTCGAGTCGGCACTGGTGGCGCATCCGAAGGTCTCGGAAGCCGCGGTGGTCGGCTATCCCCATGACATCAAGGGGCAGGGCATCTACGCCTATGTCACCCTGATGCAGGGAGAGGCGTCGAGCGAGGCGCTGCGCAAGGAACTGGTCGCCCATGTGCGCAAGGAGATCGGCCCGATCGCTTCACCGGATCTGATCCAGTTCGCACCCGGCCTGCCGAAGACGCGGTCGGGCAAGATCATGCGCCGTATCCTGCGCAAGATCGCCGAGGACGAATTCGGCGCGCTCGGCGATACGTCGACGCTGGCCGATCCCGCCGTGGTCGACGATCTGATTTCAAACCGTCAGAACAAGCGCAAGGCGGGCTGAGGCCGGCCACAGCATCGGTGCGAAGAGCGGATAGTAGTTATCGCACCGATGCAAACACAAGAAGGTCAGATGATCTGATCGCTCCGACATCGTGCCCGACCTTGTGGCGCGCATGATGTCTCAGGATGCATTTGCGGGGAGACGGTGATGGCCGGGATTTTGCCCGACCATGGCGGCTCAGTCAGTCTTCCCTGCACTCTTGCGCTTGCTGGTGCCCGGCATCTTCCGTCCGTACAATTCGAGCCTGTGACGGACGATCTCATAGCCGAGTTCGGCAGCGATCTTGGCCTGTAGCGCCTCGATCTCGGGCGACGAGAATTCGACGACCTGACCGGTCTCGACATCGATCAGATGATCATGGTGATGCTGGTCTGCGTGCTCGTAGCGCGAGACGCCGTCCTCGAACGCGTGGCGTTCGATCGCGCCTTGAGTCTCCAGCAGCTTCATCGTCCGATAGACCGTCGACAGCGACAGGGTCGGGTCGTGCGCGAAGGCGCGCGTGAAGATACCCTTGGCGTCGGGGTGGTCGTCGGCCTCGGCCAGCACGCGCAGAATCAGCCGGCGCTGCTGCGTCATCCGCAGTCCCGCCCGCCTGAGCTCCTCCTCGAAGAGGGCTACCCGTTTGTCGATTCCCTTCATGTCACCGGGATAGCATGTTGAGACGCATTCGCAAAAATTGAGGCTTATCGCAAATCATTTGCAATTGCGTTGACAGATGCAAGTGATTTGCATTAGCGTAAATGGATCGAGCCTGTAGCAGGAGAGATCATGCCTTCGCGTCGACGCTTCACGATTCTGGCCGCCGCCATCGCCTTCGCGGCCGGTTTTGCAGCAACGAGCCAGGGAGTGTTGGCTCAGGCGGGGCAGGTCAAGCCGTTGCGCGTCGTCACGACCTTCACGGTGATCCAGGACATCGCGCAGAACGTCGCCGGCACTGCAGCGATCGTGGAATCGATCACCAAGCCCGGTGCCGAGATCCATGACTACCAGCCGACGCCGCTCGATGTGGTGAAGGCGCAATCGGCCGATCTCGTGCTCTGGAACGGCTTGAATCTCGAGCGCTGGTTCGAGCGCTTCTTCGAGAACGTCAAGAATGTGAAGAGCGCGGTCGTGACCGAGGGCATCCTGCCGATGGGCATCAAGGAGGGCCCCTATGAGGGCAAGCCCAATCCGCATGCCTGGATGTCGACGGCGAGCGCGCTGATCTATGTCGAGAACATTCGAAAGGCGCTGGCGGCTGCGGACCCTGCGAATGCCGAGACATATTCCAGGAACGCGAAGTCCTATTCCGAGCAGATCAAGGCGATCGACGCGCCGTTGCGTGCCCGGCTCGACAAGGTGCCGGAAGGCCGCCGCTGGCTCGTTTCCAGCGAAGGCGCCTTCAGCTATCTCACGCGCGATTTCGGCTGGCGGGAGGCCTATCTCTGGCCGATCAATGCCGATGAACAGGGCACACCGCAGCTGGTGCGGCGCCTGATTGATCTCGTGCGCAAGAACAAGATTCCCGCCGTCTTCAGCGAGAGCACGATCTCCGACAAGGCTGCCAGGCAGGTCGCCCGCGAAACCGGAGCGGCCTATGGCGGCGTCCTCTATGTCGACTCGCTTTCCGCCGAGAACGGGCCGGTACCGACCTATCTGAAGCTGCTGGAGGTGACCGTCGACACGATCGCGAAGGGGTTCGGGCAGTGAACATTCATGTGACTGGCCGACCGGGCGCGCTTGGCCTGACACCCTCGATCGCGGTCGAGGGCGTGACGGTGCGCTACAGCAATGGCGTGACAGCGGTGAACGATGCCTCCTTTGCCCTCGGCGCGGGCACGATCTGCGCCCTGGTCGGCATTAATGGCTCGGGCAAGTCGACCCTGTTCAAGACGCTCATGGGCTTTCTTAAGCCGGCTCAGSGCAGCGTCGCGATTGCGGGATTGGAGGTGCGGCAGGCGTTGAAGCGCGGGCTCGTCGCCTATGTGCCGCAGTCCGAGGAGGTCGACTGGAGCTTTCCGGTTCTCGTCGACGATGTCGTGATGATGGGACGCTACGGCCATATGGGCCTGATGCGCATAGCCCGGCGCGCCGACAAGGAGGCCGTCGAGGAGGCGCTCGCGCGCGTCAATATGCTGGATTTCCGACGCCGCCAGATCGGGGAGCTCAGTGGTGGCCAGCGCAAGCGCGTCTTTCTCGCGCGGGCGTTGGCGCAGGGCGGGCAGGTCATCCTGCTGGACGAGCCCTTCACCGGTGTCGACGTCAAGACCGAGGATGCGATCGTCGGTCTGATGCGGGAATTGCGGTCCGAAGGGCGGCTGATGCTGGTTTCGACCCATAATCTCGGCTCGATCCCGGATTTCTGCGACCAGGTCGTGATCTTCAACAAGACCGTGCTGGCGGCTGGCCCGACCGCGACCACCTTCACCGAAGCCAATCTGCAACGGGCCTTCGGCGGCGTGCTCCGGCATTTCCGACTCGGCGGCGCGCAACTCCATGACGATGCCGACGACCGGCGCGTCACCGTCCTGACCGACGACGAACGCCCGCTCGTGCTCTATGGCGAGCGCGATTACGAGGTGGTTGTCGACGCCAGCAGGGATGTGGTCCGGTGATCGACCTCCTGCTCGAACCCTTTGCCTACCAGTACATGGTCAAGGCCATCTGGGTCTCGGCGCTGGTTGGCGGCGTCTGCGCCTTCCTGTCCTGCTATCTGATGCTCAAGGGCTGGTCGCTGATGGGCGACGCACTGGCGCATGCGATCGTGCCGGGCGTCGCGCTCGCCTATCTGCTGAAGCTGCCCTATGCCGCCGGTGCCTTCCTCTCCGGCCTGCTGGCGGCGCTCGCCATGTCCCTGGTCCGGGTGCGCACGCAATTGCGGGAAGATGCGGTGATCGGCATCGTCTTCACCACGTTCTTTGCCGTCGGGCTGCTGATCGTCTCGATCAACCCGACCTCGGTGAACGTCCAATCGATCGTGCTCGGCAACATCCTCGGCATCTCCGACGAGGACGTCGTCCAGGTCGCGATCATCGCCTTCGTCTCTCTGGTGATCCTGATCGCGCGCTGGAAGGACCTGATGCTGGTCTTCTTCGACGAGAACCAGGCACGCAGCGTCGGCCTCTCGCCGACGCGCCTGAAGATCCTCTTCTTCGTGCTGCTCAGCGCCTGCACGGTCGCAGCCCTGCAGACGGTCGGAGCCTGCCTCGTGATCGCCATGGTGGTGACGCCGGGCGCAACCGCCTACCTGCTGACCGACCGTTTCGGTCGCCTGATCATCATCGCGGTTGCGATGGGTGTCGCGACCAGCGCGATCGGCGCCTATGCCAGCTACTTTCTCGACGGTTCGACCGGCGGGCTGATCGTCGTCTTCCAGACCGTACTGTTCCTGCTCGCGTTCATCTTCGCGCCGAAGCACGGCCGTCTTGCGGCGCGCCGGGCGGCCCGGGCCCTTCCGGAGCAAGCCGCATGAGCCTGATCGAAACCTKGTTCCTTTCGCCGTTTGCGCATGAGTTCATGCAGCGGGGGCTGATCGTCGCGGTGCTGGTCGGCCTCGTCTGCGCGGTGCTTTCCTGCTTCCTCGTGCTCAAGGGCTGGTCGCTGATGGGTGATGCGGTCTCGCATGCGGTGCTGCCCGGCATCGTGCTCGCCCATATCCTGAGCTTGCCGCTGGCGATCGGCGCCTTCGCTGCCGGGCTCGGCTGCTCCGTCGGTATCGGCTACCTCAAGCAGAACAGTCGGGTGAAGGAGGACACGGTGATGGGCATCGTCTTCTCCGGCATGTTTGCGCTGGGGCTGGTGCTCTTCGTCAAGGTGGATAGCGACCAGCACCTGATGCATATCCTGTTCGGCAACATGCTAGGCGTGCGCTGGGCCGATATCGCGGAGACGGCGCTGATCGCGGTGCCGACCATCGCGATCATGCTGGCGAAGCGGCGCGATTTTCTACTCGTCTCCTTCGATCCGGCTCATGCGCGTGCCATTGGCCTCCCGGTCGCAGCGCTGCATTTCGGCTTGCTGATACTGCTGGCGCTGACGATCGTCGCGGCACTCAAGGCAGTCGGTATCATCCTGGTCGTTGCGATGCTGATCGCGCCGGGGGCCATCGGCTATCTGATGACGCGCCAGTTCGACCGGATGCTCATGGTGGCGGCCGGTGTTGCGACCGTCTCAAGCGTGCTCGGTACGATCCTGAGCTTTCATCTCGATGCCGCGACCGGTCCGTGCATCGTCGTGGTCCAGGCCGGATTCTTCCTCGCGGCCCTCGCCCTCAATCTCTGGCGCGCCTCGCGACGCGCCAGTCTCAGCGTCCGCGTGTCACGGGTGCAATGACGCTTGCGCGGCCCTGGGCTGGCTTCTCGCCAGGGCCGGAACGATGCCGGCGAGAATCTCGTAGGAGCGCTTGCGAGCGCCGTGATCGTGGATCGGTGCCGTGACCATCACCTCGTCGGCCGCCGTCGCGTCGAGAAACGGATCGAGCTGGCGCTTCAGGCTTTCCGGCGAGCCGACAAAGGCGTAGCGCAGCATCTGCGAGACATGTGCCTTCTCGGCCGGGGAC
Organism: Allobosea sp. P1_A7; assembly: GCF_056406775.1. Lineage (NCBI taxonomy): Bacteria > Pseudomonadati > Pseudomonadota > Alphaproteobacteria > Hyphomicrobiales > Alloboseaceae > Allobosea > Allobosea sp. P1_A7. The sequence continues at coordinate 6,876 of NZ_JBFTZN010000064.1, read as the reverse complement.
CAGTAGCTTTCGATATCGTCGATCGGTGGCTGCAGCTTGCCGCGCGTGCCACGAATCATGTCGATGAAGCGCTGCTGGACCGAGGTGAAGAGATAGCGAGCCTCCTGATCCGTATCGGCGGCAATGACGTTGATGCCCGGCATCGCATAGGGCCGATCCAACTGCTCCGACGGCTTGAAACGCTCGCGGTAGATCGCAAGCGCCTGAATCAGCGCGTCCGGTGCGAAATGCGAGGCGAACGCGTAGGGCAGACCGAGTTCTGCAGCGAGCTGCGCGCCAAACAGGCTGGAACCCAGGATCCAGAGCGGCACCTCGGTGCCTCCCCCTGGCACGGCCTGCACCACCTGCCCGGGCTGCACGGGGGCGAGGAAAGCCTGCACCTCGAGCACATCCTGCGGAAAGCTGTCCGAGGCCATCGGGTCGCGTCGCAGGGCCCGAACCGTGCGCTGGTCGGTGCCCGGAGCGCGGCCGAGGCCGAGATCGATCCGGCCCGGATAGAGCGATTCCAGCGTTCCGAACTGCTCGGCAATGACGAGAGGCGCGTGGTTGGGCAGCATGATGCCGCCGGCACCGAGGCGGATGGTCTTGGTTCCAGACGCAAGATAGCCGATCACCACTGCCGTTGCGGCGCTGGCGATGCCGACCATGTTGTGATGCTCGGCGACCCAGTAGCGGCGATAGCCGAGCGCCTCGGCGTGGCGGGCAAGGTCGAGAGAATTGCGCAGAGCGTCGCCGGGCTCCTGCCCCTCGATCACCGGGGAGAGGTCGAGGACCGAGAAATCAACCATGCAGCGCTCCTGCGTATCGACGCCCGGCTCATCATGCCGCGCCCGTGGCAGATGGGAGTGCTGCCGGCTTGCGTCCAGCCCTTTCGCGATCTGGCATGGCGCCAATGCAGAAGCGTTCTGGCGAGAAGATCCATCCGCGACGCGGCACACTGGACGGCGGCTCGAAACGGTTCCAGAAGGGCGCAATCGATGCGGCGGAGTGAGATATGAAGCAGGAGATCAAGCAAATCTCGGCAGAGCTCCTGATCCGCAATGGCTACCAGGGCTTCCGCTTCCGGGATGTCGCAGACGTCCTCAACACGACGCGCGCGAACATCCACTATTACTACGGCAACAAGCTCAACCTCGCCGAGGAGGTGATTGTCGACTACGTCGAGCAGACGCTGGCGAACTGGGAGGCGAACTGGCGCAGCGACAAGAGCTTCGAAGACAAGATCCATGGCATGATGGAGTCGAACCGTCAGCGCTATCTCCGCTACAATCCAACGGCCACGACCGCCAATCCCTGGAGCCTGATCGGCCGGATGCGGCTGGAGCAGGATGTGATCGGCCCAAAGGCGCGCGAGGCGCTGGCTCAGTTCGGCCTGACGCTCGAGAATCTCGTGGTCGCCGGAATTGATCAGGCCGTGGCACGGGGCGAGCTTTCCAACGACATCCCGCGCGGCGATATCGCGCTGCAACTGGTCGCCATCGCCAATAGCGCCGGGCCGATCACGCAGGATGGCGGGAATTTCGATCGGCTCGAGCAACTCTATCGCTCATTCAGCCGTATCGTGCACCATGCCTATGGTCACAGGCGGCCCTAGCGCCCGGCACAGGGAACGCTGAGGCGGGATTCGCGTTTCGTTTCGTGTCGCGACGTGTATCGCGACAATCAGTGATCCGAAGCGGGGGATGTCATGGCGAGCGCGGTCAAGAAGGCCAATCCGGCCACGCAAAGCCTGCGCAAGGAGCAGGCGGAGCAAAGGAAGGCGCAACGCGGGAAGGGCAAGGACGCCGAACTGAACGATGCTCTTCGGGCGACCTTTCCGGCCAGCGATCCTGTTGCCTTGGAAAGCCCGACGAGAACAGGAGCGGCGAAGCGGACGTGATCCGGCGGCTCAAGCTTCGACTTCGTTTGCATACATATTTCTCGGTTATTTGGGGCTGTCTTCGAATGCCTTAGCTGAAGGGGCCTGCATCCGCATGGTTTTGCATGCAAGATGTGAGGGGCGTTGACGCCCCGCCGGGGTGCACCCATAGTCGGCGCCCTTGTCGCCAACGCCTGCCGAGCCATGCCCCGCCCGACGCCTTCCTCCGCCCTTGCGAAACTGCGTGTTCTCGATCTGTCACGTGTGCGGGCCGGGCCGACCTGCGCACGCGTCTTTGCGGATTTCGGTGCGGACGTGATCAAGGTCGAAAGCCCGCCGGGGCTCGATCCGAACGAGAACATGAGCGGCGCGCGGCATGGCTATGACATGCAGAACCTGCACCGCAACAAGCGCTCGCTGACGCTGAACCTGAAGACTGCCGAGGGCAAAGCGATCCTGCTCAAGCTGATCGAGAGTGCTGATCTGCTGATCGAGAATTTCCGCCCGGACGTGAAGGACAGGCTCGGGCTCGATTTCGACACGCTGCACAAGCTCAATCCGCGCCTGATCCTGGTCTCGGTCTCCGGATTCGGCCAGAGCGGTCCCTACCGGACCCGCGCCGGCTTTGACCAGATCGCCCAGGGGATGGGTGGAATGATGTCGGTCACCGGCCTGCCGGGGCAGGGGCCGGTGCGCGCCGGAATCGCCGTCGCAGACTCGGCTGCGGGCCTCTATGGCGCGCTTGGGGCGCTGGTGGCGATTACCGAGCGCGAGACGTCGGGGCTCGGTCAATGGGTCCAGACCTCCCTGCTCGAAGCCCAGATCGCGATGATGGATTTCCAGGCTGCGCGCTTCCTGGTCGAGGGAACGGTGCCGCCGCAGGCCGGGAACGATCACCCCTATTCGACGCCGATGGGCGTCTACGCGACGAAGAACGGCCATATCAATATCGGCGTCGGCGCCGAGGGCCATTGGCGCTCCTTCTGCAAGGCGATCGGTCATCCCCAACTCGGCGACAACCCGGTCTATGACAGCATGGAAAAGCGTTACGACAAGCGCCCGGAACTGCGGGTCATCATCGAGAGCATCCTGACCCAGAGGGATTCGGCGCATTGGCTTGCGGCCTTCGAGGACCATGCCGTTCCGGCCGGACCGATCTATGCCGTCGACGAGATGTTCGACGACCCGCAGGTGCAGCATCTCGGCATCGCACAGCCGGTCAGCCATCCGATCCTTGGGGATTTCAGGGTGGTGGGCGAGCCGGTCGGCCTGTCGCGGACACCCGCCGGCGTCGTCTCGCCGACGCCGGAGGCAGGGGAGCACAATGCCGAGATCCTGGCCGAACTCGGCTATGGCTCAGGAGCGGTCGCGCGGTTGCGCGAGGCCGGGGTGATCTGAAGGAGCAGCGGGCTGATGAACGACGAGATTCTTTACGATCTGAAGGACGGGGTCGGCACCATCACCCTCAACCGTCCGCAGGCCCGCAACGCGCTGACCTTCGGGATGTATGACCGCATCGCAGCGATCTGCGGCGACATCGAGGGCCATGGTTCACCCAAGGTTCTGGTCCTGACCGGGGCAGGTGACAAAGCCTTCGCTGCAGGCACCGACATCTCGCAGTTTCGTGCGTTCAACAAGCCAGAGGACGCCCTCAACTACGAAACGCGGATCGAGGAGATCATCACCACGATCGAGAGCTGCCCGATTCCGACGATCGCGGCGATCTCGGGCGCCGTGACCGGCGGCGGAGCCGCCATCGCCTGTGCCTGCGATCTCAGGGTCGCGACGCAGTCGGCCCGCTTCGGCTTCCCGATCGCGCGCACGCTCGGCAACTGCCTGTCGATGAACAACCTCTCCCGGCTCGCCTCGCTGCTTGGGCCCGCGCGGGTCAAGGACATGGTCTTCACGGCTCGGTTGATCGAGGCGGAGGAAGGCCACCGCGCCGGCCTCTACGGCGAGCTGGTGACCGATCATGCGGCTCTGCTCACGCGGGTCGGAGAGTTGGCGCAGACCATCGCGGGCCATGCGCCGCTGACGATGCGCGCCACCAAGGAAGGCTTGCGCCGGATCGCCGCTGCACGCGGCCATGCCGACGACGAGGACCTCGTCCTGATGTGCTACATGAGCGCCGACTTCCGCGAGGGCATGGAAGCCTTCCTGGCCAAGCGCGCGCCCAACTGGCAGGGGCGATAGAGCTGCCCGTCAGGGCGTCTCATGCTCGTCATCGCCCTGCCGCGTTGGCGTCTCGGCCGCATGCTCCCCGCCCGGGTTGGCGGCGGCGAGGATGGCGGCGAGGCTATTGGCAAAATGGATCTGGATGAGCCGCGCCAGGCCCTCGCCATCGCGGGCGACAAGGGCGGCGAGCATGGCATCGTGCTCCTGCATCGCCGCCTTCCAGCGCCTGGGCTGAAGGTTCGGAAGGTATTTCGCGCGCTCGATGCGTGCGGACAATCCCTCCCAGGCTTCGAGCAGGGCCGCGTTGCGCGCCGCCTCGACAAGTGCCCGATGAATCTGCTGGTTGAGCGCGAAATACTCCAGCTGCTCGGCGCGCGCCTGGTGCCGCATCATCCGGTAATGCAGCATGCCGATCTCGGCGACGGTCTCGTCCGAGATGTTCTTGCAGGCGAGCCGCGCCGCCAGGGCTTCCAGGGTGCTGACGACTTCGTAGAGGCCCAGGATATCGTCGAGGGTCAGCGAGGCGACTTCGGCGCCGCGATTCTGCGTCAGTCTCACCAATCCCTGTGCTGCCAATGTGCGCAGGGCCTCCCGCAGGGGCGTGCGCGAGACGCCGAGCTGTTCGCAGATCTCCTGCTCCCGCAGCTTCTGTCCCGCCGGCAATTCGCCGGTGATGATCATCCGGCGCAGCGTCGCGACCGTCGCGCCATGCAGTCGCCCCTTGCGACCAGGCTGAGGGCTGCCGGTCTCGGGAACAGGCGTCGGCGTCGTTGTCATGAGGCCTCGGGTCACGGGCGGAACCTCGCCCTCCGTCCCAGCACGTCTCGCAGGGCCCGTGATCTGTAGGCAAGGCAGCGGCCCCGAACAAGCGGGGCCGCAAGGGCGGGCAGGTTCCTGTCCTGCTCGCAGGATGCTCGGCGGCGTTCAGCCGTAAAGGTATTTCGGCAGCCAGAGCGCGATGCCGGGGAAGACATAGACCAGCACCATCGCGAACAGCACGATCAGCAGATAGGGCATCACGCCGGAGAAGATCTGGTTGATGGTCACGTGCGGTGGCGCGATGCCCTTCAGATAGAAGGGTGCCATCGCTACCGGCGGGGAGAGGAACGAGGTCTGGATATTCAGCGCGATCAGGATGCCGAAGAACAGTGGGTCGATATTGAAGAACTRCAGCAGAGGCAGGAAGATCGGCACGAAGATCACGATGATCTCGGTCCATTCCAGCGGCCAGCCGAGCACGAAGATGATCAGCTGCGCGACGATCAGGAACATGGTCGGCGACAGGTTCAACGCCGTGACCAGATCCTTGATCGGTTCGTGCCCGCCGAGAATCGCGAAGATCGACGAGAAGATATAGGAGCCGACGAAGAGCCAGCAGACCATCGCCGAGGTGCGCGCCGTCAGGATGACCGATTCCCTGACCTTGCCGAACGAGAGCGAGCGATAGGCTGCGGCCAGGATCAGGCTGCCGAGCGAGCCGATCGCGGCCGCTTCGGTCGGCGTCGCGAGCCCGAAGAAGATAGCACCGAGCACGGACATGATCAGGATGGTCAGCGGAAAGAAGCTGGTCATCAGCGCCCAGAGGACCTTGCTCCAGGGAACGTCCGTCTGTTCCTTCGGCAGTTTCGGCGCCAGCGCCGGGTTGAGGGTGCAGCGAACGATGACATAGACCATGTAGAGGCCGGCCAGCAGGAGCCCGGGGAAGAGCGCGCCCGCATACAGCTTGGGGACCGAGACACCCGCGGTCGCGCCATAAAGGATCAGCATGACGCTCGGCGGGATCAGGATGCCGAGGCAGCCGCCGGCGCAGACGACGCCGGCCGAGAGCTTCACGTCGTAGCCGGCACGCAGCATGGCGGGAAAGGCGAGCAGCCCCATCAGCGTCACCACCGCCCCGACGATGCCGGTTGCGGTCGCGAAGATCGCGCAGGTCGCGAGCGTCGCGATGGCCAGCGAGCCGGGAACATTGCCGAGCGCGATCTGGATCGAGTGGAACAGCCTGTCGAGGATGTTCGCCCGCTCGATGATGTAGCCCATGAAGATGAAGAGCGGAATCGAGACCAGCACGTCGCTGGCCATGACCGAATAGGCTCGCTGCACGACCAGCGCGAAGACATTGTCGCCCATCGCCCAGTAACCGAAGCCGACGCCGAGTGCCATCAGCGTGAAGGCGATGGGGAAGCCAAGCATGATGAAGAGGATGAACAGGACGAGCATGACCACGCCCAGTTCGGGATTGCCCAGTCCGAACATCAAATCGATCCCTCGCGGGTTGCGGCTTCCTCGAGGATGAGCTTCTCGGTCTCCTCGACATCATGCAGGCGAGGGGGCCATTCGCCCGTGCGCAGGCAGATGACGCAACGCGCCACCTCGGCGAGCCCCTGGACGAACATCAGGACCCCGACGATCGGGATCAGCGACTTGAAGTGATAGAGCGGCGGCCCGTTGGGCGAGTTCGAGGAATGCTCCCCGATCATCCAGGAGAAGGCGGCGAACTTGAATCCGGCCCAGGCCAGCGCGATGACTCCGGGGAAGAAGAACAGAAAATACAGCGCCAGATCGAGCCCGGCCTGCGTGCGCGGGGCCCATTGGCGATAGAGGAAATCGCCGCGCACATGGGCATTGCGTGCGAGCGCGTAAGGGCCGGCCAGCATGAACAGAGTGCCATAGAGAATGTAGCTGACGTCGAAGGCCCATTCGGTGGGTGCACGCAGGACGTAGCGCGAGAAGACCTCGTAGCTGATCGCCAGGGTCAGGATCAGAATCGTCCAGCCGGCGAGTTTCCCGATGGCGGTATTGAACTTGTCGATCGCGAGCACGATGCCCATCAGGGTCTCCACGGC
>NZ_JBFTZN010000063.1:0-32620 GCF_056406775.1 Allobosea sp. P1_A7 | reverse complement strand
ATGAGATACAGCAAAGCCAAAGCCATCATAAATGCGGAACCAAGCAGCATCCTGAAGCTCTTCTCATGAGCTATGGCAAGTTCTCTAAATCTGCTCCCATAAGCCAGGACAAGCGCTCGTAACTTAGCAAAATTCACGATGCCCCCCATTTCCCGTCCGCAGAACCCTCCGAGCGCTCCATTGGTGATATCAAGGGGTTGCATCTGATCTGCCGCATCGCGCGACTTCGGGGCCCGGCTGCTCGGCCGGACGATTTCGCAGAGCACGACGGAGATGGCCTTGGCGGCATCCGCGGATCGGCTCACCCCGCATGACCCGGCGCAGTCTTCTGCGCCCCTTGCCTGCCATGACCCGAGCCTCCTGCCCGCATAATGCTTCCGGCCTGGACGCTGAATCGCAAGCTGCAGCTCATTCCTGCAGAATGCGCCCATGGGTTGCAATATCGACCAAAGGCGAGCCGCGCGCCTTTCCGACGAGGGGGTTGATGCGGCGGGGTTTGCGGCCACCTGTGCTAGGATCGGCATCGCCAGGGGCCGTGGTTTCCCCGGGGGCGATACCGACGAGCACGAGGGCCATCATGTCCGGGCTTGATCCGTCGCATATCATGCAGGTCGGGATGGGGTTCTTTGCCTCGAAGACGCTGCTTTCCGCCGTCGAGCTGGGGCTTTTCACGACGCTCGCCAAACAGCCGATGACGGCTGGCGAGATCGCCGCTTCCTTGCAGCTCAGTCCGCGCGCCATCCCGGATYTTCCCGATGCGCTGGTCGCGCTCCGATTTCTCGACCGTGACGGCGACGGCCCCGGGGCGCGCTATGCGAATACGCCCGACAGCGCCTTCTTCCTGGACCGGAACAGCCCGGCCTATATCGGCGGCATCCTGGAAATGGCGAATGCGCGCCTCTTCCGCTTCTGGGGAGACCTCACCGAGGCTCTGAAAACCGGCAAGCCGCAGAACGAGACCAGGCATTCCGGAGAATCCGTCTTCGCCACGCTCTATGCCGACCCGGCGCGGCTCGAGCAGTTCATGAACGCGATGTCCGGGATCTCGGCCGGCAATTTCAAACTGTTTGCGGAGGCTTTCGACTTCTCAAGATTCAGCAGCCTTTGCGATGTCGGCGGCGCGACCGGGCAGCTCTCCTGCATGGTCGCGGCCGCGCATCCGCATATGCGCTGCACCAGCTTCGATCTCCCGAAGGTCGTGCCGATCGCCCTGCACCGGATCGAACAGGCGGGCCTGAGCGACCGGGTCGCGGCGGTGGGGGGCGACTTCTTCGCCGATGCTCTGCCCAGGGCCGATGTCATCACCATGGGGATGATCCTGCATGACTGGAACCTGGAGAAGAAGAAGGCGCTGATCCGCAAAGCCTATGACGCCCTGCCGCCGGGCGGCGCCTTCGTGGTGATCGAGGCCCTCATCGACAATGCGAGGCGCGAAAATGCCTTCGGCCTGACGATGTCCCTCAACATGCTGATCGAGTTCGGCGATGCCTTCGACTATTCCGCTGCCGACTTCGAGGGCTGGTGCCGCGAGGTCGGCTTCCGGAGGTTCGAGACCATGGCGCTGGCCGGCCCGTCGAGCGCCGCGATCGCCTATAAATAGCGGGATTGCCGATCGCGCTCGTCGAGAGGTGCCGTCTGCAGGGAGGACGCCCCAGCTCCGCCGGATCGGGTGACCCGGCGGGACCGGTCAGGGCGCGGGATCGGCTACGCTGCCTTGCGGTTGATCCCGGATTCGGCGAGCTTGCTGAGCTTCTTGTCGGCCGCGAATTCCTCGTCGAGATTCTGCTGCAGCAGGGTGGCGCAGTCGTTGCGGCCAAGCTGCTTGGCCCAGGCCGTCAAGGTGCCGTAGCGCGTGATCTCGTAGTGTTCGACGGCTTGCGCGCAGGCGATGATCGCGGCATCGACCACCTGCTTGTCGGCGACCTCACCCAGAACCTCGTCGGCTTCCTCGAGGATGCCGTCGATCGCCGGGCAATCCACGCCCTTCGCCTCCGCGCCATGTTGCTTGAAGACCTGTTCCAGCCGCTTGATATGACCTTCGGTTTCGCCGCGATGCGCGGTCAGCCCCTGCTTCAGCTGCGGGTCTGTGGCCTTGTCGATCATCTTCGGCAGCGACTTGTGGATCTGCTTCTCCGCGTAATAGATATCTTGAAGCGTGTGGACAAAGAGATCGTCCATCGTCTTGATGTCCTTGGAAAAARGTCCCATTCCGTCCTCCTGGTTCTGATCCCCGCCGACGCCGGTTGATCGGGCGCGCTTGCTGCCTGACCAACGTATTGGCCGCCGGCCTGTTCCACGCCGCCGGGGCTTTTAGCCATGGCGAAGGAACCCGGCTGYCAGGGTATTGGCTGAGCTGCTCGCCAGCCATGCCGCTTCGACAGGTTGTCAGCGATTGGGGGGAAGCCGTCCTGCGACGGGACGTTGTGGCCGCTCCGCCGCTGAGGAGCACATCAGCGCCTCGCCGCGGCGCGAAATCCTCGTCCATTCAGGGAGAAGGCAACAAAAAAGGAGCGTCGCCGCTCCTAGCCATTCCAACGCTATAGCGTGCCTGGGGGCTTGCGGCAAGACGCCGGTCATCCCCTATGAACGCTGCCCTCGACCTGAACCATGGGGAAAGGGAATAGCGAAATGCGTATCTTATTATCGACTTACGGGTCGCGCGGAGACGTCGAACCGATCGTCGCCCTGGCGGTGGAGTTGCGGGCACTCGGCGTCGAGGTGCGGTTATGCGCGCCGCCGGACGCGGAGTTCGCAACGCTGCTGGCCCGTGCCGGCATCCCGTTGGTACCCTTCCGCAAATCGTGGCGCGCATGGGCGGAGCAACCCTCGACCGCGGAGGAGCGGGTCGTGAGCGTCGACGCCTTCGTGGCCGGGTTCATCGCAGCGACCTATGACACCCTCGCCGAGGCAGCCGAGGGCTGTGACATGCTCGTCGCGAGCGGCATGTTGCATTTCGTCGCGCGGTCGGTGTCCGAGACGGTCGCCATCCCTCACCGGTTCGCGATCTTCTGTCCGAGTTTGCTGGACGCCCAGGGCTGGCACGCGCAGGTCGGCGCGCCGATCAACGCCCATCGGGCGTCGATCGGCCTGCCGCCGGTGGAGGACCTCCCGGCCTTCCTGTTCACCGGTCGGCCCTTGGTGGCAGCGGACCCGACCCTGTGTCCCGAAGTGACGCCCGGAGCGCTTCCTGTCATCCGAACCGCGGCATGGATATTGCCGGACGAAAGACCACTCCCGGCGAATCTGGTGGCGTTCCTGGATGCCGGCGCAGCGCCCGTCTATGTCGGCTTTGGCAGCATGCGCGTCCCCAACGACAGCGCCCGTGTCGCCATAGAGGCGATCCGCGCGCAGGGCCGCCGTGCTCTCGTCGCCCGGGGCTGGGCCGACCTGGGCTTGATCGACGACGGCGCCGACTGCCTTGCCATCGGCGAGGTGAACCAGCAGGCCCTGTTCGGTCGCGTGGCCGCCATTGTCCATCATGGCGGGGCGGGTACGACGACGACGGCGTCCCGGGCCGGCACGCCTCAGGTCGTTGTCCCCCAAGCGGTGGACCAGTTTCACTGGGCTGCCAGGGTGACCGAACTCGGCATCGGAGCTGCGCATGATGGCCCGACTCCGACCTTCGCGTCGCTGTCGGCGGCGCTCGGTACAGCCCTGAGGCCTGAAACCGGTGCCAGAGCAGCCACCCTGGCGGGCGCGATCCGCACCGACGGGGCGGCGTCAGCCGCGAGGCTGCTGGTCGACGCGACATTCGACGGCTGGTGAAGCAGGCCGCCAGGGACAGGGCGCGCGTGCTTCTGGGAGGTGCCGGCCATTCGCTCATCTGAATGATGACCGGACCGCCGTTGTCGTGGAACCTCGCTTAGGGCCCGACGTTTCCTGCGCAGCCGGGCCCGACAACACGGAGGCCACCATGCGAGACGGTTACGGACGGAAGATCCCCACGACGGATGCGGCAGCCATCCTCCCCCACGGACGGGGCGAGCAGGGCAAGAACCAGGACAACCGGGGCGAGCGCATGCGCGATCGCGCCCCCTCCGGGCAGAGCCCCGAGAAGGCAGCCGAGCGCCCTCCTCCCGGCATTTGCGAAACCTGAGGTGATGACGATGACAGCCGAGAAGCATACCGACGCGCCGGTGCCCTATCGGACGGCGCAACGGCCGGGACAATCGGGCGCACCGGAACAGCGTCGCCCGGGCCCGAGCCCCTTGTCGAAGCATCAGACCGGGCCGCATGCCCCGTTCGAGGCCGATGAGCACGACAGCGCCGCCACGATCAGACATGGGGGCCAGCCTGAGCCGAAGAAGCCGGGCTGAGGCCTGGCCTGGGCCATGGCGGGGCTGGGCCCAGGGCTCAGTCCCGATAGATGCGTGGCGCGTCCTGGACGCTGGGCACGGTTCGGAACATCCTGACCCCGAAGCCGGCCACAAGCGCCAGTACGGTGAGCCAGATCAGGATGTCGAGAAAGCGCGAGCGCATGACAGGTTTCGCCCGGCATCGATGAGGACTGCAACTGCAACCCGGGCCGGCGCCATCCGGTTCCGCGCGACGTTGCAGAAAAGGTGATACGATCGTGTCCTCGACAGGCATACCCGGTGAGGTGTTGCTGAAGCTCGGATTTCCCGAAAACCGACTCCCTGAAGCATCGGCTTTTCGGGCCGATGCTAGTAGCCGCCGATGATCGGGAGGATCTCCCCGGTGATGTAGCTGGAGCAGTGCGGCGAGGCGAGGAAGACATAGGCCGGGGCGATTTCCTCCGGCTGGGCCGGGCGCTTCATCGGTGTCTGCGCCCCGAATGTCGCGACATCCTCGGCCGTCTTGTCGGATGGATTGAGCGGCGTCCAGACGGGACCGGGCGCGACCGCATTGACCCTGATCCCGCGCGGCACGAGATGGGCGGCGAGCGAGCGGGTAAAAGCATGGATGCCGCCCTTCGTCATGGAATAGTCGATCAGCGCCTCACTGCCCATCAGCCCGGTGACGGAGCCGGAATTCACGATGGCGCCGCCGACTTTCATATGGTCGAGGGCCGCCTGCGACATGTGGAAATAGCCGTAGAGATTGGTCTTCAGCGTCGTGTCGAAATGCTCTTCGCTCAGATCCTCGAAACGTGGGGAATGGACCTGGAAGGCGGCGTTGTTGACGAGCACATCGAGCTTGCCGAAGGTCTTGACGACCTTGGCCACCGCCTTCCGGCAGAAGCCTGAATCCCGGACATCGCCGGGGATGACGAGGCAGCGCCGCCCCTCGGCCTCGATCGCCTGCCCGGTCACCTTCGCGTCCCCGGCCTCGCCGAGATGCAGGATCGCGACATCGGCACCCTCGCGCGCGAAGAGCACGGCGACCGAGCGTCCGATACCGGAATCGCCGCCCGTGATGATGGCGACCTTGCCCTCGAGTTTGCCCGAGCCCTTGTAATAGGGCGCATCATACATCGGGGCCGGATCGAGCACGGCCTCCGAACCCGGCTTGGCCTGATGCTGCTTCCTGAAGGGCGGCTCGGGATAACGTCGCGCCCCAGCCTGCATCGCGCCGGATTTCGCCTTTGCCGGCTTCGCATCCGACCGCGCCACCTGCCTCTGGATCCGGCGCTGCTGCTGGATCGCGGAATTTGTCGCGCTGTTCGGCTTTGCCGGGCTCCTGGGTTCCGCTTGTGGCTTGGTCTTGGTCTGAACCTTGCTGGATTTCGCCATCACGGCCTCCGTGCAATCGCATTCCGGAGTTGAACGGGCGCCGCGGGCCCGGGTTCCATTGCCGGTGCGGGATCGGCGCGCTCTGTTCGGGCGTCCGTCCTGATCGCCCTGCTCGCCACCGAGCTGCACGGTGACGCGTTCTCCCCCTGTCCTCCGAACACGCAGCCGCCTCAGCCTCTCCGTGAACTGCCCCTCATCCCTGTCAGCCCCTGTCTGTCGGTAGCGGCTCCTCTTCGTCCTGCCGTGCGACGAAACGGCCATTCGCGAGGCCAGGCGCGGAGCGCAGCAGTGCCAGCAAATGGAGCGTGGCGGGGCTGAGATAGCCGCCTCGGCGCAGGACCGCATAAATCGGATTGGCGACGTGCAGGTCCGCGACCGGAATCGTCGCGAGCGAGCCAAGCCGCCGCTCCTCGTCGATCGCGCTTTCTGGCAGCAACGCGATGCCGAGACCGGCCTCGACCAGCCGCTTCATCGCGTTCAGGCTGTCGATCGATGTCCAGCGGACCTCGCCGATGCCACGCGCCTGAAACTGCGCGAAGATGTTGTCCGCGAAGGTCTCGCGCTGATCATAGGCATTGCGGAACGCAAACCAGGGTTCATGGCACAGCGCCGCGAGCGATCCGAGCCGTTTGCCCGCGAAACGATGCTGGGCGGAACAGGCCACGACCATTGTCTCGGAGGCGATGTGCTCGCAGACGAGATCTGGTGCGATGTCGAGGAGATAGCGCAGCCCGATCATCGCTTCGCCGCGCCGGACCCGGTCGCTCACCTCAGCGCTGGTCGCGGTGCTGATCGAGAGATCGACCTTGGGATGATCGGCAGCGAAGCGCTTGAGAACCGCGGTGAGGTTCGTCCCGGCTAGCGTGCCCACTGCCACGATCGCGACACGGCCGGCGACCTCCGTGCGCAGCGCCTTGATCGCGCTTTCCGCGTCGCGCAGCGCCGCAAGCACGCGTTCGGCGTGCGGCAGCAGCGCGCGGCCGGCTTCGCTGAGCACCACGCCCCCGGACGCGCGCTCGAAGACCGGCACGCCGAGTTCGTCCTCGAGCAAGGCGATGCGCCGGCTGATCGCCGGCTGCGAACGGCCGAGTACCTCCGCGGCGCTGGAAAAACCATTGGCCTGATGGATGGTGACGAAAGTCAGAAGCGCTTCGTTGTCCAGGCCCATGAAAGACACGCCCATGCAAAAAACTGATCGGCCTTAGAGAAACTATGATTTCGACGGATGCCTGGGCAAGCGCTATCGAAGAGGAAGCAAAGATGGCGCCGCGGCGCGAACCGGACGGAGCAGCACCATGACGGCGAGGATTTCGGCGCCTGCAGCCCCTGCTCCCGCGTTATCTCAGTACCACTCCCCGGCCCATGTTCGCGCTGCGCCATCGCATCCCGATCCATACCCCTATTACGGCCGGCTCGCCCGCGAACGTCCCTTCTCCCGGGACGAGGCCAATGGCTGGTGGGTGGCGGCGAGCGCTGCCGCGGTCACCGAAGTCCTGACCAGCGCGATCTGTCTGACCCGCCCCTTGAGCGAGCCCATCCCTGCGGCGCTGCAGGGCGGCGCAGCAGCGGAGATCTTTGGCCGGCTCGTGCGCCTGCGGGATGACGAGGCGCGGGGCAGGCTGAAGGAGGCGGTCACGAACGCCGTGCGCGGCCTCGATCTCGGCGAGGTCGCGGCCCTGGCACACAGGCGTGCGGCCGAGCTCGACGACGAACTCGGGCCGAGGCTCGATGAAGCGGCCACGACGCAGTTCATGTTCGCACTGCCCGTGCAGGTCATCGCGCTGCTGCTCGGCATTCCCCGCGAACGCTTCGGCGACGTCATGGGGTGGCTTGGCGCCTATGGGACCGCAGCCGCAGCTGCTGGAACCGGAATTCCCGCGCTGACGCCCGACTTGCTGACATCAGGACATCAAGACTACATATGTGGAACGACCCGCCAAGCAAGGGCTTTTCATTTTCAGACGGTTTCATCACACGGGAACGGTGCGGTCATATGTCCGGCCTATCAGCGCGGCTTTAGTTAGACCGCTGGCCTCGATGAAGTCCGCGATGCGAGTGGCTGATCATGCTCGCGCGCTGGGAGCGCACTGTAGTCAACGGCCTCTCTCGCCTCGGGATTTCGTCCCATGGAATCATCGTCTTTTTCGTGCACCTCGCCTCTGCCGGCTTCCGCGCCGGTCAGCTCGTTTGGGTCGTCTTTCGGCTCAGGCGCTCACGACACCGCCATCCGCCTCCAGACCCCGATATGTCCCGCCTTTGGTCAGAAGCGCCCAGACGATCCGCGCCATCTTGTTGGCGAGCGCAACGGCTACAACCTTGAAGGGGCGCCGCGCCAGAAGCGCGTTCAGCCATTTCGGTGCTTTGGCATTACCCCTGGCGTGACGCAGAACAGTGGTCGCGCCGAGCACGAGCAAGGAGCGAAGCTCCGGATTGCCCATCTTCGATATTCCGCCCAGCCGCTCCTTGCCGCCACTCGAATGGGACTTCGGCGTCAATCCGAGCCAGGCCGCGAGGTGACGCCCGGATCTAAATCCGTCGGGATCTGGAACAAGCGCCTTGATGGACGCCGCCGTGATCGGTCCAACGCCAGGTATTGTGGCCAGCCGCCGCATATCCTCGTCTCGCCTCGCCTCAGCGACGACCTCACGCTCAAGCTTGTCGATTTGTCGTGCCAGCGCCTCGATCTGGTCGGCAATGGCTGTCAAAGCGAAGCGGGCGGCTTTTGGCAGACGATGGTCGATCTCGTCGCGCACGATCTCGATCAATCCGGCAATTTTCGCCGTGCCTATGCCGGCGATGACGCCCAACTCCGACAGATGAGCGCGCAGCGCGTTGATCGCCTGGGTTTGCTGGCGAACCAGAAGGCCGCGCGTCTTCAGCACCATCGCTGCCGCCTGTTGCTCGGCCGATTTGATCGGGACGAAGCGCATTGTCTTGCGGGTCACCGCCTCGCTGATCGCCTCGGCGTCGGCGGCATCTGTCTTACCCCGCTTCACGAACGGTTTGACATAGGCTGGCGGGATCAGACGCACCTCGTGACCAGCGCCGTGGACTTGGAAAACTTGCTTGGCCAAATCCAGCCCGATGGTGGTAATCTGCTTCACGGAACGGCTCCTACCTTGTGGCGTTGAAATAACGACCACGTTTTAGCACTCTGATGCTGCGGTAGCGGGTCGTTCCACCTCATCATGGTCCAGGGTTTCGCCGGAATGGCCTCGCTGATCGGGTTGACGCTGCTCGCACTGGCCCGGCGGCCGGAACTCCTCCGGCAGGTCGAGGCCGATCGGACATGCCTGCGGCCGCTCATCCAGGAGGTGGCGCGCTGCGATACCGTCACCAGCAGCACCTTCCGTTTCATGGCGCGCGACGGCAGGATTGCCGGACATGAGCTGCGTCAGGGCGATCTGATCATCGTGCTCCTGGCAGCCGCGAACCGCGATCCCGCGCTCAATCCCGAGCCGGATCGCTTCGATATCGCGCGCAGGGACCGCAGATCCCTGGAATTCGGCGCCGGTCGCCATGTCTGCCCCGCGGACAAGGTCGCAGCTCTGATCGTCGAGATCGCGGTCGGGCATCTGCTGACGCGCGGCGTGCCGCTGGAGCGCCTGGAGGCCTGCCTGTCCTATGCCGCCTCGGGGCATGTCCGCACGCCCTTGTTCAAGCGCTGAGTGGCTGTCCGCGAAACGGAACCCCTGAAAGCCGATAGTCCATGCTGCGCCCATGCCAGGCGTCCAGCGGCGGCAACGCGGCACGCACAACATCTCTCGCCGGATCACGCCCTGACGTAACGGCGCTCTTGCCGGCTCGCATGAAGCTGCTAGCATCCGCGTAAGCTCTTCCTGCGCCTACCTTCCCCCGACATTCCAGTGAATCCGACGTTTCTGCGTTCCCTGAGCGAGATGCGGCCCAATGGACAAGAAGCTTACGCCACCTTCGCTCAAGGAAATCGTATCGCAATTGCGATATGACTGGTTCGGCAAGGATGTGCAGCAGACTCCGACCGTCAGCTATGTTTGGACCGCCGATCAATTCGGTCATTTCGGCCTCGGCTTCCAGATCACCTTCCTGTTCAGCTGGATACTCGCCGCCCTCTTCACCGATCTTCCGGCCTGGAAGACTGCGATCATCGCTGCCCTGCTCAATATGCTGCTCTGGATCGTCAAGGAGGTGCTCGACATCGTCCGCGAGCGCCGGCGCCAGGGCCCGCTCTTTCCGTTCAACCGCCGCGAGCTCTGGTGGAATGTCGCGACCGCGCTGTTCTTCATCGGCGCGGGCGCGATCGTCGCCGGCGCCTCGGGGCTCGGCGGCGTCCAGGCCATCGTCGCGCTGCTGGTCATGCTCGTGCCCGCCACGCTGCTGGTGCTCTGGTGGGTGAAGCGCAAGATGACCTTCCAGCAGGTCGGCCTGCCCTTCCTGTTCCGCCTGACCAATCTCTGCTCGACCATAGAAAGGCCGGATCCCGGCTACCGCGACGCGCTGATCGCCCTGTCGGAGCCGCCGACGAAGGGCGCGAACGCGCCGCGTTTTCCGCATGTGCTGCTCACCGGCACGGTCGGCTCGGGCAAGACCTGCCTCGCCTGCGGCATCGGCACCGAATACGCCTTCCGGCTCGGGATTGCGCGCTACACCACCCTGGTGAAGCTGTTCGAGGCCGCGGTCGAGCGCAAGGAAGACGCCGATTCCGGCCACCCGCCGCTCGAGGAACAGGATGGCCGCATCCTCTGGCCCTGGCGCAATGTCGACCTGCTCATCGTCGACGATGTCGATGCGCTCCTGGTCGAGCCGCCGCTGCCGAAGCCGACCACGGCGACTGCGGCCGAAGCCACGGCAAAGCGCCCGGTCGACCAGAGCGCGCTGCGCAGGATCGTCTTCAACCAGCTCGCGATCGTCGGCATCCAACGCTTCCGGACGCGGCGCACGGTCTGGGTCGTCAGCGATCCCAGCGAGGCGGAGGAGTGGCGCAATACCATTGCCGAGGCGCTCGGCCTGCCCGTGGGCGACGACACCGCCCTGCCCGTCATCCGCCTGCTCAGGGACGAAAAGGCGCTCGCCGCGATGGCCAAGACGCGGGCTTAGGCAAGACGAGGGCCTGGGCAAGAGGCGGGGCTGGGCAAGACCGGGGTCGGAGGGAGGCCGGAGCGAGTGGATTGAATCGGACGTCTGGCTCCCGCACGGGCGTCCTACTGGCAGGGAAGACCGACGCGGTCCAACCGGTTAGCGGGCTGCCGGAATGCCGCAGGAGGGTGGCTTCCGGACGTCGAGCGCATCGACACGGCCGGGCCGGATCGCGCCAGAGGAGACGTTCGGTCTCCTTTGCATATTCCGAGCTTTCGAGCTTACGTTCAGTGGCTGTGTCAATGCAGGCTGGTTCAATGCACGAGAACGACCAGAATGCCGGTGGGCTCCGCTTTGACGTCGTCGCGGGGCTTACGGCGGCTGCCGTCGTGCTGCCCAAGGCCATGGCATACGCTACTGTGGCGGGCCTGCCGGTGCAGGTTGGCCTCTACACATCCCTTGTGCCAATGGCCGTCTACGGATGGCTCGGCTCCTCCCGCGTGCTCAGCGTCAGTTCCACCACCACGCTCGCGATCCTGACTGGCGCCCAGCTCGGTGCAGTCGTCCCGGACGGCGACCCGGCCAAGCTGCTCACCGCGACGGCGACGCTGACCGCCCTGGTTGGCGCCTTGTTGCTGCTCGCCAGGCTCCTGCGCCTGGGCTTCCTCGCCAATTTCATCTCGGCACCGGTCCTCACCGGCTTCAAGGCCGGCATCGGCCTCGTCATCCTGCTGGACCAGGCCCCCAAGCTCTTCGGAGTGCACATCACCAAGCAGTCCTTCTTTGCCGACATTCTAAGCGTCGTGCGCGCGCTTCCGGAGACGTCGCTGCTCACTGCCGCAGTGGCGGCGGCGACCGCGATCGTTCTGATCGGGATGGAGCGTCTGAAGCCGCATTCACCCGCCCCACTCATCGCAGTGGCCACCGCCATCGCAGCGTCATGGATCTTTCACCTGGGCGCTCAGGGTGTCTCGACCGTAGGGCATATCCCGCAGGGCCTTCCCTCAGTGACGCTCCCCGATCTTGCGTTGGTGCAGCAACTGCTGCCGGGAGCGCTCGGGATTGCCCTGATGAGTTTCACCGAAACCATTGCTGCAGGCCGGGCTTTCGTTCGACCTCGCGATCCTCCGATCAATGCCAATCGCGAGCTGGTGGCGACAGGCGCAGCCAACATTGCCGGCTCCTTGCTCGGCGCGATGCCGGGCGGCGGCGGCACGTCGCAAACGGGCGTTGTTCGCGCGGCGGGCGGGCGAACCCAGGCTGCCTCGCTGGTGACAGCGGCGGCGGCCCTTGCAACCATGCTCCTGTTCGCACCTTTGCTCGGGCTCCTTCCGAATGCCACGCTGGCAGCCATCGTCATCGTCTACTCCATTCCGCTTATCCAGCCGGCGGAGTTCAACGCCATTCGCAAGGTGCGCAGGATGGAGTTCGGCTGGGCGATCGTCGCAACCATTGGCGTCCTGATCTTTGGAACCCTTCAGGGTATCGTCATCGCGGTCATCCTTTCGCTGATCGGCCTGGCCAGCCAGACATTCCATCCCCGGATTACGGTCATCGGCCGCAAGCGCGGAGCCGACGTGCTCCGCCCTCTCGATCCTGAAAACCCTGATGACGAAACCTTCGAGGGGTTGTTGATCCTGCGGCCGGAAGGGCGGCTCTTCTTCATCAATGCCCAGGATGTGGCTGACCAGATCACCGCTCTTGTTGGTCAGCATAAGCCGCGGGTCCTCGCGCTCGACTTCAGCCGCGTTCCAGACATCGAGTACTCGGCCCTCCAGATGCTGCAGGAAGGCGAGAAGGGCATGACGGAACGGGGTGTCATCGTCTGGTTCGTGGGCCTCAATCCTGGCGCGCTTGAGGTCATTCGCCATGCAGGTTTGGACACGCTGCTCGGCCCGGACCGGTTGCTCTTCAACGCACGCGCCGCCATCGAACGCTACACGGCGTTGAACGCGCTATCGGCAAACGCTGCCGGATTGGTTCCTGACCCAAAGGCGTGAGAGGCCGATGTCCAATCGGCTTTGTCGACATACGATCCCGAGCCTGCATCTGCTCCAGCGATGCAATCCATCGGGCCAAGAGCATACTGAGGAAGGCGCATTCAACGGCCGGCAATCGGAGAATTTCGAATGACCAGTTCCAACGATGTGCAGAGGACAATCATCCGCAACAAGCTCCTCGGCAGGTGGGCCGCCGAGAAATTGGCACTCACGGGCCGGGACGCCGATGCCTATTCGGATGACCTCGCCAGAAGCACGGTCGATCCCGAGCGCAGTGACGTGTTCAGCAAGATCCGCAAGGACTTTGACGCCGCAGGCGTGGCCCAATCGGACGAGCAGATTCTACGCGTCATGACCGAATTCATGCTCAAAGCAGGGAGCCTCATGCCGACAACGCGGGGTGGTTCCCGCGATGCTGCAGCGGTGATGCTCGCACGCAATCTCCAGTCGGGCTGAGGCCGGCTGTAGATTGGCTGGCGACGGCGGTTCCGGCCTGGGCGCGGGTGCGCGGATCAGGCCTCCCGGACCAGGAGCACGTCCGCATCGACGCCCCGGAGCACGCCTTCGGCATGGCTGCCGATCGCATCCTGCACCAGCCCCCGACTGCGATGCGCGCCGACGACGACGAGACTGACGCCGGTCTCCTGCACCTGCCGCTTGATCACATTGACCACAGCCCCATCGTCCAGGACCAGCTCGATGCGATCCCGCACGGCCTGCGGAAGCTCTGCGGCCGCCAGGAACTCCGCCATGTCCTCGGCAGCCTCGGAGTGCAGATGTTCCGCCGCACCTTCGACCTTGTAGCGACCGGTCGTCGCCTGCGGGTTGACGTGGAGCAGCACGAGACGTGCCGTCGGAAAGAGCGCGGCGGCGGTCAGCAAGGCCGCGCGCGAGCACTCGGAGAAATCGGTGGCGACGAGGATGCGGTCATAGGGGCGCTCCGCCCGCTTGCGGACGACCAGCACCGGCACGGAGGCATGGCGCACGATATGGTCGACCGCCGTCCCGGTGACATAGTCGCCGAGGCTGTTGAAGCGCGCGACACCGGTGATGATGACGCCGCTGCCGCGCTCCACCGCCAGATTTGCCAGCACGCTCGGAGCCGAGCCGACCCGGACGACGAACTCAGCCTGCGCCGCCGTCGGCGGCAGCTCGGCGCGCAGCCGCGCCATCGTTTCCGCCAGGTTCGGAACCGCGTCCTCGAGGACATGGGCGATGGCGAGCCTCGCCCGCCATGCCTCGGCAAGGCGCAAGGCGCGTTCGAGCGGGCGATCGGCCCTGGCCGAAAAATCGCTGGCGAACAGGACTTCAACGGGAGGCGCTTTGCTCGTCTCTGCCATGTGAACACCTCACTCCGGAATCGCGATGATCTCTTTGGCGCCTTGGATAGCATGCCGGTCTGCCGCGATCATCCGGCCGCCCCAGCCGGCGCAGGTTTGTCTCCTTCGATGCGCCGGGCGACGTGACAGCCGAGAGGGACTGCCAGGCGCCCGACCGGAGCCCGCTATCCCCTCGCCGCGGCCTTTCAGTTGCCCCAGTCGACAATGGTGAGATCAAGCGGCAGCGCGCGCCGGATCGCCAGAGGGGGCACGAGCGGCGTCAGGCTGACAGGCGAGCCGGTTTCCGCCGCCCGATCGAAATCCGCAGTGCCCGCCAGATCGACCGCCTTCACCGTGGCGGCCTCGAAGACATAGGGCAGGCCATTGGCGAGAAGTGGCGAGGGCCCGTCCATGACATGCAGGTGCAGATGCGGCTCCGAACTGTTGCCGGTATTGCCGACCGCGCCGATGACATCGCCGCGGCGCACCCTGTCGCCGGTCCTGACGCGGACGCTGCCGGGTTGCATATGGGCGTAGAGCACGAAGGCGCCACCGCCGATATCCAGCACCGCGAAATTGCCGTCGGCCTCGCCGATCGGCAGCCCGTCGGGAAGCGCTCCGGGGACCTGATCGGCAAGATCGGCACGCATATCGACGATGGTGCCGTCGCTCACCGCCAGGATAGGCTGGCCATAGATGTGATAGCTCGCGACCTGCTTCCTATCGCCCGCGAAGAGTCGGCCATCCCCGCCAAGCTTCTCCCAATCGATGGCAAAGCGCTGGGCGAGACGAAAGGCGCCGTTCAGCGGCAAAAGGGCCCGGACATGCCGGGTGGAATCGCAGCAGCCGTCGCCCGCGATATAGTTTTCGCCCCAAAGCGGCGGCCCCAGAACCGGGGGCGCCGCTGTCGTGACTGCGGTCGCGCCAAGCTGGATCGCGGCATCCGCCTTGAACTGATCGAACCAGGCATCGACCTTATGCGTCAGCCGCTGCGGTGCCGCGCGCCCCTGCGGCAGCGCGATGTGGAGAAAGGCGACCCCGTATTGATAGCCGCCCAGCTCCGCCGACTCATTGCCGCGCCGGCCACCGGGGGAGAAACGCCGCGCGATCTCGGCCTCGTCTAGCGTCGAGAGCGGCTCCTTGTCGTCGTCGCCATAGAGCGTGAACCGCTTCATCACGACGCGCTCGCCGGTCACATTCGAGAGCTGCAACTCGTAGACGATATGCTGACGACCATCGGAGCCGAGCACGGGCTGCGGCGCGAACAGGACCTTGCCGATGAGCCCCGTCAACGTCACGCCATGCTGCGGGGTGGCAGCGGATTGCGCCCGGGCCGTGCCCGACAAGGACAGCGGGACCACGACGGCGATTGCCGCAAGACGCATCATTCCGGTCAATGGGTACATCGCAGCGTCCTGTTGCGGATTTCGGGGGATCAGGCGGGCGCCAACCGGTCGAGCGTCAGCTCGATATCGGTGAAATCCCTGGGGGCGGCTTCGCAAAGCGCGGAGGTCGAATGCATGCCGAGCGCGGTGAGGATGCTCGCCGCGAGGTCCCGCCTGGCGGCATCGGCGCGGTAACCCAGGCCGGCCAGCTCATGCTCGATTCCGTCCGCGTCCGCATCGAGATAGCCCATGCGCGCGGCCAGATCTTCGATGCTGCGGCCATGCGCCCGCACGAACAGGATGCGGCAGGCGACAGCGCGGGCATTGGGATCATGGACTGCCGCGCCGCTGAGAATACCGCCGATCAGATTGGCGGGCGGAGTGGGCACGTTCAGCGCCAGGAAAAACAGGCGGTGCGTATAGGAACATGTCAGGGCGCTTTGCGCGGTTCGCCCGTCGCTGAGCAGCTGCCCCTCCATCGCGACCGGGCGGTTGAACAGGCTTTCGCAGTAGCTGATCTGCAATTGCTGCATCGCATCGGCGTAGACCCGCATCGCGCCGATGATCAGCCGGCCCGCCTCGACACGCGACCAGGCCGGCGAAATCGCGAGATAGGTTCCGGCCAGCCAATGCTCGCCGGGCTGTCGTGCCCCCGCCCGGGTGGGAGATGGGGTGACCGGGCCCGGCGCCGGCACCGGCCGCAGACCGGCCTCGCCCCGGAGCGTCGCAAGCACGGTTTCCGGCACGCCGAAGCGGGCGCAGATCGCGTGCTGGAACTCCTCGAACGAGGACGAGGCCAGGAAGGGCGCCGTCAGCGCACCGCCGAGCACCCTCGCCCAATCCTCATAGACGCTGGAGGTGCGCGGCATCGCCTTGCCCGAGAGCCATTTGTAGGCGTTCTGGGTGACGAACAGGGTGGCCGGATTGACCGCCGCAAAGCGCGCGCAGAGTTCCTTGTTGGTTGGGCAACCCAGGGCGAGCGCGGTGAGTTTCAGCTTCAACGCGAGGTTGAACCAGGATTTTTCGAGGGGCTGCTGGCCGATCTCCACGCCAAAATGGTTCACGGCCGCCCCCAGGGATTGCCCCGCCCTCGCGGAGTGATCCCGGCCGATGCTAGTGGACCGCCGGGCGCGACACCAGCACGGCAGGCGGAGTTGGTTTAAATTGCGCTGCGGTCCCCGACCTGTCTCCGGCTTCCCGGATCGTTCAAGGCCGGGACGTCGCTGTTCAGTGCTGTGCAGCGCCCTGGAGAGCCTGCCGGCGCGCCGCGATCATCCACTGCCCCGAGCTTGCCGGGGACGAGCCTGTCATTCCAGCGGCTGCCCCCGTTCAAGAGACGGCTCCCCGGCCGCGCAGATGTTCCGTCCGGCTTCCTGAAGAGGCCGAACGGAACGCCTGAGGCTGCCTACTCCGCGTAGGATTGCGTCGCCCAGGCGGCCTTGAGCTTCGGTGAGACCTGGGCGCCGAAGGGGCCGAACCACTTGTTGAACAGGGTTTCGGCCTCGCCCGACTTGAACATCTTCGCCATGGCGTGATTGACGATCCAGAGAACCGTCGGGTTGAGCTTGGGCACCATGAAGCCCTGCGGCGCATAGCCGTATTCGGTACCGACGATGGTCAGGGCGTCCGGGTTCTTCGACTGCCGGATCAAGCTGTAGAAGGCGCCGTTGTCACTGAAATAGGCGTCGGCACGCCGCGTCTCGACAGAGATCAGCGCGGCAGCGTGGTCGTCGACATTCTGGATGCGGATGTTGAGGCCCTTCTCGGCGATGAGCTTCTTCAGGTCAGGCTCGCTGCTGCCGCCGGTGGCGACTGCGACGATCTTGCCGTTCAGATCCTCGTATTTGGTGATGCCGGAATTCTTCAGGACGAGCAGCTGGCTCGACGAGACATAGGAGACCGAGGAGAAATCAACCTGCTTGTTGCGGCCGAAGGTGTTGACCGTACCGCCGCATTCGAGATCGACCGTGCCGTTGGCGACGAGCGCCTGGCGGTTCTGGATGCTGACCGGCACGTATTTGACCTTGAGGTCGGGCAGCTTCAGCTCCGCCTTGATGTCCTCGATGATGCGCTGGCAGAACTCGACGGAGTAGCCGGACGGCTTCTTGTCATTGTCGAGGAAGCCATAGGGGTAGAGCGTTTCGCGAATCCCCATGGTGATGGTGTTGGTGTCGCGCAATTTCTTGACGATCGCGTCCACCTCCTGGGCCTGGGCCGTGGCGGCCAGGCCGAAGGCCAAGAGGCCGCCGATCGCAGCGACAAGGTTCCGTCTCATGTTCTTCTCCCCTTTGTAGCGATTGCCCGAGCACCGGCCGGTGTGCGGGAGTTCTAGAATCCAGTGCGGGCCCGTTCCCGCAGCTGTGCGCTGCTCATCTGCTCGAAGCCGAGCGCGGGCAGCAGGTCGTTATCCCCGACGAAGTCGCGACCATAGGCGGCAGACAGCATGGTCAGTCCAGCCTCGTGCAGCGTCGCGGGCTGCCCGGCGAGCCGCCCGAGCAGGACCGTCGGCAGCAGGCCGAAGGGCGCATCCTCGAGCACATAGCGGCTGGTCAAGGTCGTCGGGCCGAAGCCGCCATTGCCGCGCTGATGCAGCTCCGCATTCATCTCGGCGATGCTCGCGACCGGCAGCTGGTAGGAAAAGGCGTAATGCTCCTTGATCGTCCGCACCGAGACGTCAAAAGCCTGCGCGATCGCCAGGCGCTCCGCGTCGAGCAGCTCCATGACACGCCCGACCGCCGGCGTGACGTTCTCGGCCTGGCCCCAGCGTTCGCCGCGCTCCATCCGGGTGAGGTTGAACAGCRCGATCGCAAGATGGTTCTGCGGGTTGAGATTGCTGAGCGCGATCGCGAGCAGCCCGTCGCGCTTGACGAAGCGATCGCCGAACAGGGCGGTGCAGAGCGCGTGGCCCTCGTCGAGCCCGGTTTCCGGCACGGTCGCGATGTCGATCTTCGAGCGCAGCGAATTGACCGCGGCCTCGGTCGGCGAGGCCTTGCGCCCCGTCGTCAGCGTCGTGCCCCAGGCGATGATCGGCGCGCGGATGCCGCGCGCGGCCAGGAGCCGCGAGAGATAGAGCGCCCCGAAGGAGGCGTGCGAGCTGATGATGACCGGCTGCCCCTCGCGCAGATGCTCGGCGGTCGCCTCCAGCGCCATCTTGTGCGCGTTGCCCGGCATGGCCAGCATCACCACGTCGGAACCGGTCACGGCCTCCTTCGCGCTATGGGCGATGCGGGGATGGAAACTCGCCTCGATCGCGCCGCTGGCCCGCAAGGGGGCCCCCGCCGCCAGCTCGGTCGTGCCCTGGCCGGAGGGCGACCAGAGCATGGGATCATGCCCACTGACCGAAAGCTGGGCGGCAGCGCCATAGGCGGCGGCGCCTGCTCCAAGGATACTCACGCGCATGGGATTTGGGCCTTTGGATCGGGGGAGGATAAGGGGCGGCGGCGAGCCGGCGCGGGAGCCGGGACCTGCGGGGGTCCAGGCCTCACGGCGGCCCGGTTGAATCCACTATAACGGAACACGCTCAAGTAGAACCTCGCTCCTGCCGGACCTTCTGGTAGAGCAGAACCATCAGGCCGCGGGCCGGCTGATCRAGCTCGTTGCAGATCGAGTGGGGCACATCCACGGGATAGCGCGCCGTCTCGCCGGCCTTGACCGGATAGCGCGAGGACCCGCTCGCAATGACGAACTGGCCCGACAGGACCGTGAAATGCTCGACCGCGCCCGGCGCATGCGCGGCGCTGTCGAGCCGGCCATGGCCGGCGATCTCGACATCGTACCATTCGACCGTGCCGGCCAGGCTCGGCGGGCTGAGGATGCGCAGCTGGCAGGAACCGTCGGCACTGCGGATCTCCGGCGTATGCTCCGGCGGGACGATCTCGATCGCGCTGCCGCCGGGCGAGGATTCGCTGCCTTGGAGGAGTGCGGAAATCTCGATCTGCAGCCCACGCGTCAGGCTCCAGAGCACCGCGAAGGTTGGATTGGCCTCGCCCCGCTCGATCTGCGACAGCATCGATTTCGACACGCCGGAGACGGCTGCGAGCTGCTGCAACGTCAACCCCCGCGCCTTGCGCTGGCGCTGGAGGATCGGTCCGATCTGGGGGGCGCTCAGCTCTGTCATGCCGCCGGCCTAGTGAGTCAGGACCTTGGTCAGGAACTGCTTGGCGCGCTCTGTCGCAGGGGCGGTGAAGAACTGCGCCTTGGGCGTGTCTTCGAGAATCTCGCCGCCATCCATGAACAGCACCCTGTCGGCCACGCGCTGGGCGAAGCCCATCTCATGCGTCACGACCATCATGGTCATGCCTTCGAGCGCCAGCTCCTGCATCACCTCCAGCACCTCGTTGATCATTTCGGGATCGAGCGCCGAGGTCGGCTCGTCGAACAGCATGGCGGCCGGGTCCATGGCGAGCGCGCGTGCGATGCCGACGCGCTGCTGCTGGCCTCCGGAGAGCTGGCTCGGCCGGCTCGTCATCTTGTTGCCGAGCCCGACCCGCATCAGGATCTTCTCCGAGCGCTCATCGGCTTCGGCCCGGGAGCGCTTCAGGACATGGATCTGCGCCAGGCTGACATTCTCCAGCGCGGTCATGTGCGGATAGAGCTCGAAGCTCTGGAAGACCATGCCGATGCGCGAGCGCAGGGCCGGTAGGTCGGTCTTGGGATCGGACACCGAGACGCCGTTGACGGTGATCGTGCCGCGCTCGAACGGCACGAGGCCGTTGACGCATTTGATCAGCGTGCTCTTGCCCGAGCCCGACGGGCCGCAGATCACCACGACCTCGCCCTGGCGCACGGTTGCCGAGCAGCCACGCAGGATCTGCAGCTTGCCATAGGATTTGTGCACGTCCTCGACGGCGATCATGTCGTGCGGCCCTTCCTGTAGAACTCGACCGCCTTCGTCGCCGACAGGCAGATGATGAGATAGACGACGGCGACCAGCGTATACATTTCGGTCGGCCGCCCATCGCGCGAGGCGACGATGCTGGCTGTCGTCAGGAAATCGTGCAGTGCCACGACATAGACCAGGGACGTGTCCTGGAAGACGATGACGATCTGGTTCAGGACCAGCGGCATCATCGCCCGCAGCGCCTGCGGCATGACGATATGCCGCATCACCTGGCTGCGACGCAGGCCGGTGGCGAGGCCGGCTTCAGCCTGCCCCTTGCGGACATTGGCGATGCCCGCGCGGATGATCTCGCAGTAGAAGGCGGCCTCGAACATCACGAAGGCGATCAGCGCCGACATCAGCGAGCCGATCGGCCGTCCGATCGCCAGCGGGATCAGGAAATAGAACCAGAACAGCACCAGCACGAGCGGCAGGGAGCGCATGACGGTGACATAGGCCGCAGCCGGCACCGCGATGAAGCGATGGGTCGACAGCCGCATCAGGGCGAGGCCGAAGCCGAGCACCAGCCCGCCCACGGTCGCGACCAGCACGAGCAGCGCGCTCAGCGCCATGCCCTCGGCGAGAAAGCTCCAGGAGCGGGCGATGACGCCCCAGTCGAAATCGTTCATGTCGCGGCCTTCCGCAGGGCCGAGCCGCCGATGCGGTCGTCGATGAGGCGCATCAGCGCCGTCACGCACAAGCCGATGACGAGATAGCCGACAGTGGCGAAGGTGAAGGCCTCGAGCCCCTGGAAGGTATAGTTCTCGACATGGCGGCTCTGCGCCGTCAATTCGAGGACACCGATCGTCAGGCTCAGCGATGACAGCTTGATCGTGATCAGGAATTCGGAGGTCAGCGGCCCGACGATGGCGCGAAGACCGAGCGGCAGCACGACCAGCCGGAAGGCCTGGACAGGACGAAGCCCCGTTGCCAGCGCGGCCGGCAGCAGCGGATTTCCGACCGCCTCGATCCCGGCCCGGACCTGCTCGGCGACGCGCGATCCGGCGAACAGGCCGATCGCGACGACCGCCGTGACGAACTCAGGGTAAGGCAGATCGCGCTTCAGCCAGAGCCCGATGGTTTCGGGCACGATCTCGGGCAGAACGAAGAACCAGAGGAAGAGCTGGACCAGCGGCGGGATATTGCGGAAGACATCGATATAGATGCCCGCGACCAGGCGAGCGCCACGAGCCGGCAGGCTGCGCGCAATGCCAACGCCAAGACCGATCGTCAGCGCCAGGACCCAGCTGACCAAGCTGATGGCCAGCGTCCATTGCACGCCGCTCCACAGCCACTCCCAATAGGGCTCCTGCAGGAGGATGGACCAGTTCCAGCGGTAATTCATGCCGCGGATGCACGGCTAAGCCGTGATCCAGGGACCGCTGCCATCCACCGAGTCCCCATCGAATCCCTCCCAAGATTCCACTATACCGGAATGATGAGAGCGGCCGTCGGGGATTGTCAACAGGCCGTCATGATATTGAGCCATGCGAAGCGCAACTGGCCATGGCAATGACCGGCCGGCCGCCATGCAAAATCCGTGGGGCGCGGACATAGCGTCCTTCCAGTGGCCGGAGTGCCCTCCTGGACCGGCAGTTCACTGACCTCTCCCCTCATTGCACGGCGGAGGAGCCCTGTGCTGAAACCGACCGGTTCGCGATCATCGGCCTCGGACGCTTCGGGATGCGGCGCATGGCCCAGGCCGTCGGCGATCACAGCGAGGCGCGGRACTGGCGCGACACCATCCTACCCCGGATCGACCGTCTTCACGCCGCGCGGACGGAAACCACAGCCTCCGCGTCCGAACCGGGTCACGCTGAAAACTGGCGCGCGAGGCCGCTGGTGGCAGCCGCGCGCGCCTTCTGGATGGCCCCGGAACGATCGGGGCATGATCAAATCGAAATTGGAAATGAATGATCGATATCGGGCGACGAAATACACTCTACTGAACCACGTTGAATATCAACAATATGATAATATAATCACAATAGTTTATGTTTCTACCAATATAGACGGTAAGTAACATGTACTATATGAAGATCTATTCTTTCTGCCCCCGTTTTGCCCCCCCATTTGAAATTGCCGCCCAGCACCATTGTCGAACTGTCCGAGCTCGTATGTGATGAAGATCACATACGAGCTCGGGTTTTTCAGGTGACACGGACGGGTGAGACTGAGCGGCTGAGCCTGCCTGGAATCCTGGCTACATCCTCGAGCGGGAGAGATTGCAATGTCAGGCCGGTCGCTCCAAAGGCCTCTGCTCTTGCCCTTGTTCTCGTTTGCATGCGTCGCCTTGGTGGCGGCGACCTCTGCGATCGCGGCGGACGCCCCGCAGCACAGGACATTTCAATCGCGGACCTGCCCGGTCTGGGACAAGGACCTGCATCATCTGCTCGACTGGAGCGAGGCGTTCAGCATCCACACGCCTGAACTGCGCCTGAGCATTCGCGCAGAAGCCCTCAAGCTTCGCGAGAGATGCCTGCGCGATCTCAGCATGGCCTCGCTCAATCGCTACGTCATGCTGATGAAGCTGCTTTACGATGACGAAGCGGACGAGGTGGAATCCTACAATTGAGACGCTAAGGACGCTGGAGGCGAAATACCTCCCTGGGCGCGCGCGGCATGTCCCTGGCGCGAATCGCTCGAGACGTCGCCGCCGGGGCGCCGACCGAAGGCGAGAAGGACCGCGCGGCGGGAGATTGACCTACATCACACTGTCATATGTGGGGAGCGTCGATCCCTGGCCAACAGGGACCACAACCATGCGCCATATAGCATTCGCTCTTCTGACAGCCGCCACGCTGGCTTTCTCTCCCGCCCATGCCGAGGATGCGAAACCCTTCGCGACCGGCAAGACGATCGACCTCACAGCCGTCCTGACGCCGCCCCCGGCGCCGGACTCCGTCCAGACGAAGGCCGAGATCGGTGAGGTCCTCACCATTCAGGTTACGCGCGCGCCCGAGATGGAAGCGCTGGCCCAGGCCGATGCCGTCGAGGATGTCTGGCGCTTCGCCGACGTGATGGGCCCGGCCTTCAAGACTGAGGCGCTGCCCGTCTTTTCGGCCTTCTTCGATCGGATCGTCGCGACCGAGGGCGCGGTGGTCGATCCGGCCAAGGCAGCTGGAAGCGGCCGCGGCCGCATCAGGCGAGCCCGCTGGTCAAGCCTGTGGTGAAGGTCTCGAATTCCGGCGCCTATCCCTCCGGCCACACCACCGTCGGGACCTTGATGGGCATCGTGCTGTCGAACATGGTTCCGGAAAAGCGCACCGAGATCATGGAYAGGGCCTGGATCTATGGCTGGAACCGCGTGATCGGCGGAATCCATTATCGCTCCGATATCGACGCCGGCCGCATCGCAGGCTCGGTTATCGCAGCGCGCATTATGGAGCAGCAGGACTTCCAGACCGAGTTCGCCGCCGCCAAGGCGGAGCTGCGCAAGGTGCTCGGCCTCTGAGCGATCAGCGAGAGACGGGTTCGGCGGCGGGTCTCTCCCCTTCCGAACCCGCGCCAGCCGATCGGCCAGCAGACGAAGCCGTCACAGCGCCATCCAAGAAGAGCGCCAGCAGCGCGGCATCAAGCTGCCTTACGATGACGAAGCGGACGATGTGGGATTCAACGATTGAGACGGCGCCGATCTGGCTCCGTCCTGGCGACCGGCATCGCTGCGTGCCGCGTCCCGCTCGGCCGGCACGACGACCCACTCCAGTGGATCATGCTCCATCGCGCGCACGACGATCGACCAGGCAGCGCTGTTCCGTCCAGCTCCCCTCCTTGTCGTTCTGGCCAACTCGGCGCCCACGAGCATCGGGTTGACGACCGGCCCTTCAAGCAGTCGCCAGACCTCGTACATCTCGCGCCACAGCGTTTGAGAACTGCTCTCGGGACCTGGTACGCTGCGACGGATCAGCTTGACCACCAGCGACCATAGTTCGTTGATCACGACGAGGGTGTAGATGCCCAACAGCCATATGCCGGTTGTTGTCCAATCAAAGTGGAAGGCCGCCCCTATCCCCAACAGAGGCACAACGATAAAAAAGGCGGCAGACGCCAATTGCAGCTGGAAGTCGGCCTTCCATTCGAGCTTCCGAAGCTTCTCGAGGTTGCCGCGGGCCCTCAAATAGCGACCCCGGCGCCATGGATCCCCCGGTTCTTCTGCTTTCTTCACCGCTTCCCCGAACCTAGACAGTTCGTGCGTCACGATCGCATCGACGAGCATCCAATCGAGGACAGGGTGCCGCATCCACGGTTGCGCCAGATAGTCTGCGACGCAGCTGTTGAACTGGTCCTCGCGGAGCCAGGTCTGATAGCGGCTTTCGTAGCCCTCCACGTACCCGCGGCCCGGATCGCGCCGCTGCCACATCACACGCTCGGCAGCCTTCCGGGCCTGGTCTTCAGCCGGGCTGCCCCACCACCACTGATGTTTGCCGTCGCTCAGCGCCGCCTGCGCCCTCCTGAGGACTGTGTATGACTGATGGAGACGGTCCGAGTATGCCGAGCCGTCGCCGCCTGTCTTGATCGTTTCGGCAAGCGCCCGGATGGCGAGCTGTGTCATGAGCCAGCGCATCTGATGCGCATCGAAGTCCTCCCCGGGCGAAAGGCGGATGTCGATCCATCGCGTTGTGTAGGCGATTGCCTCCGGCACCGACAGCGCTTCGCCCCGGCCGGACGGGATCGGCACGGGCCTATATTGCGGCAGGATGTCAGCGCTCAAGTCGTTGCACCAAATCCGGGGCGACGCCGACAGGGATGGGCGGCAGCGTGTTGACCCCGCGCTCACGKGCGACAGACCTCAGCTTGCGCGGCGACATGCCGAAGCGCTCCTTGAAGGTGTGGTTGAACTGCGCCTCACTGCGAAAACCGAAGGAGTAGGCGATAGCGCCCAGCGTCTCGCCGGCGCGATCGTCGCCATTGATCGCCTCATAGCAGCGCTGCAGCCGGCGTACCGCTTCCGCACCCGCAAGCATCTCCTCGCTCTGCGCGACGGACGCGGCCGCCTCCTCGACAGTCATCAGCCGCCCTTGCCCGCTTTTCGCGTCGCCGGATCTGCTTCGCCGCACGCAGTATCAAGAGATTGCAGACGCAGCGTCAAGTACACCGAAATGTCCCACATTGGACTTCGTCAGCTTTGCTGCGACGGTCCTCGGCGCGGCGAAACTGCCGGGGTTTCATGCGCGACCATCTGCACCGTGCCTTGCGCCGGATGACGGCCCGGATCGAGCACGCACTCGAACGGCGCCGGGCTGGAGGCCGGGCTCGGCGTGGTGATGGCGATTGCGATCGTCCCGCCGGGCGCAGCGGGAGGGACGATCGCGGATCTGGGTCAACACCGCCGGGGCGGCTCAAGCCCCCGCACGAAGCCCCCGTCAGGTCTGCTGACCCGCGGGTGTTCCCTGGTGAAAGACCATCTGCCAGCGGCCCTCGATGAACCGCCAGACCGAGCTTCGCAGCGTGTGCCGCTCCTCGCGGCCATTCGCGACGCGAAAACTCAGATAGGTCAGCAGGACCACATCATCGGCCAGGGATCGAAGAACGAAATCCCTGGCTGCCGGCACCTCGACCGTCTGGGCATTGCCCTCGGCAAGACTTCGGATCACCTCGGTCTTGTCATGGACGCCGCCGGAGCGGCCGAATTTGACGAAACTGTCAGCCAGAAGCCGATCAAGGGCTTCCGGAGAGGTTCGAACCGACGGCTTGAACAGCTCTTCCTCCAGCCCCCTGATCAGGTCGAGATCCTGTTTCACCTTGCCCTCCCCGCGCCGCCCTGCCCGACCGATGTCGCATTCGCGAATGCCGAGATCTGTCCGGCGTCGCGGAGATAGACCACCGGGACATGAGCGGCCGTCGCGACCCGCTCGCGCTCGATATGCGGTCGCTTGTCCCTATCGAAGGCCCAGACATATCGGAGGAAGCCGAGGAATTCCGCATCCAGCTTTTCGGTGCAGCCATCGGGGAGATCGGGCCGCGGCCGGTTCAGGATGCTGCGCCAGAGGACGCGGGCCAGGCAGGTCGTCCGCGGGGTGTCGAGCCAGATGACGATATCGGCGCGCGGCAGCCTCAGTTCGAAGGTCTGGCGGGAGTAGTTGCCCTCGCAGATCCAGGCATCGCCGGACACGGCGTCCCGCACGCGATCCCGAAAGAGCCCGGGCTCGGCCTTTGTCCAGCCAGCCTCCCAGAACAGCCGGTCGAGATGCACGACCGGCAGCGCGAGGCGCTCGCCCAGTGCTCGCGCGAGCGTCGACTTGCCGCTGCCGGCATTCCCCAGGATCACGATCCGTCGCATCGGCGCAGGCCATTCCTCTCGTTTCGACCTGCTCATACACCAAGGCGTGGACTCATCAGCGCGCAGGCGCGAAGGCTGCGAATGGTCGTGGCCGTATCCACGGCTCGCATCACCTCACCCATCACCGCAACTCCCGCGGCGCCAGCCTCGATGCAGAGTGGCGCGCGGTCGCAGGTGATGCCGCCAAGGGCCACGACCGGCAGGCCGATCGCCGCCCAGCGCCGCAGCACGGTCAGGCCCAGGGCGGGGCCATAGCCGGGCTTGCTCGCCGTCGCGAAGATCGGGCTAACCGTGACATAATCGGCGCCTGCGGCTGCTGCCGCCCGGACATCGGCCTCGTCATGCGCGGAAACGCCGATCAGCGCGGAGACGCCGAGCACGGCGCGGGCCGCGGAGATCGCCCCAGCCGACTGCAGATGGACGCCCCGCGCCCCGACCCGGGCGGCGAGATCAACATCACCGCCGATCGTCAGGACCGCATCCGCCATGCTCACGAGCTCATGCAGCTGCTGCGCCAGGCTGCGGCGTTCCGGCTGATCGAGATCGCGATCGCGCAGCCAGATCCAGCGTGCCCCGCCGGCGAGCGCCGCAGAGACAAGCTGCGGCAAAGGCTTCACGGCCTGATGCCGGTCGGTGACGACGAGCAGCCGGTCGGGCAGCCTGTTCACGACCCCACAAGCCCGAGCTGCGGGCTGGACGGCTGAGCCCGCCCACGCCGCGGAATGCGCCCCCCCAGGCGGGCGTTCCAGCCGGCCTCGACGGCGCGACGCATGGCGAGTGCCATTCGCACCGGATCATCGGCCTTGGCGACGGCGGTGTTGAGCAGAACCCCGCTCGCGCCGCATTCCATGGCGATCACCGCGTCGGAGGCCGTGCCGATGCCGGCATCAACGATCACCGGCACGGGCGAGCGGGCACAGATCAGCTCGAGATTGGCCGGATTGGCGACGCCCATGCCCGAGCCGATCAGCGACCCCATCGGCATCACGGCGGCGGCCCCGAGATCAGCCAGGCGAGCGCAAATCACCGGATCGTCGTTGCAATAGGGCAGGACGACGAAGCCCTTGTCGACGAGCTGCCGCGTCGCCTCGATCAACTCGCCGACATCGGGATAGAGTGTGTCGCGATCGCCGATCACCTCGAGCTTGATCCAGTTGGTGCCAAGCGCCTCGCGTGCAAGCTCGGCGGTGAGGATCGCGTCGCGCGCGGTTTCGCAGCCTGCCGTGTTGGGCAGGAAGCGGCGGCCGGCAAGCAGGCGCACCGTGTCGGAGCCATGCCCCTGCAGCGAAATGCGACGCAGGGAGAGCGTGACAAGGTCCGAACCGCTGGCCTCGATGGCATCGACCATGATGCGCTGGCTCGGATAGCCGGCCGTGCCAATGAGGAGCCGCGACGACAATGCCGTGCCCGCGATGGTAAGGGCCTCGATCGGAGTGCTCATGTCAGCCCCCTGCGAAGGCACGGATGATTTCGACGCGGTCGTTGCGCGACAGAGGCGTCTGCGCCCAGTCGACCTGCCGGACCACGGTGCCATTGAGCGCGATCGCGAAGCCCTGCGGCCCCGGCAAGTCCATCTCGGCCGTCTCCTCCTGCCAAAGCGCCGCCAGATTCTCCGCTGCGCTCTCGCGGTCCTTGCCATTGATGATGAGTTTCATGAGGTTGCCTCCAGACAGGGGGTGAAGCGCGCCTGGCCGAACGCCGCGGCCGGTCCCGTGATGCGATCCTCGATGAGGAGTTGCTCGATCGCGGCTGCCGTGACGGGGGCGAGCAGATAGCCGTTGCGGTGATGCCCGGTCGCAACGAGCAGGCCCGCTATCCCCGTCTCGCCAAGGATCGGCGCATCGTCGATCGAGGTCGGGCGGAAGCCGGACCAGATCGCCTCGACCGGCATCTCCTCGATCGAGGGCAGTGCGCGCCGGGCGCCGTCGAGCAGGGCATAGACGCCGCCAGCGGTCACGCTGTCGTCGAAGCCGCGTTCTTCCATGGTGGCGCCGACGAGGAGAGTGCCGTCGCTCTTGGGAGCGAGATGCACCTGCTCGGTCCAGACGACACGCGCGAGCGTGCCGGTCTCGGGCGTGCTGCGCAGGGCGAGTGACTGGCCCTTGAGCGGGCGGACGGGGATGTCGAGCCCCTGAAATCTGGTCCAGGCGCCGGCGGCCGCAATCACGATCGGGGCCTTGCAGAGCCCGCGCGGCGTCGAGACGCCGAGAGCGCGACCTCCGGCCAGCTCCGGCTCGGCCTCGCAGGCTTCGACCAGGTGCGCTCCGGCCGCGAGACAGGAGCGTCGCAGCGCCGCCATGACGCGCGGCGGATCGACCTGATGGTCGGCCGGGCAGAGAATGCCGGCCACGACCGAGGGCCTCAGCCCGGGCTCGCGTTCGCGGCATTGCGCCCCGCCGAGCCATGCAGCCTCAACCTCGGCGCGCCGCTGCATGTCATGGCGGAAACGCAGGCGCTCGACCTCCTCACGCCCCAGCGCGACCAGCAGGACACCGTCCCGGCGATAGTCGATGCCGAGCCCGCTATCGGCTTCGAGCTCGCGCGCAAAACCCGGCCAGAGCCGCTGGCTTTCGAGCGCCAGTGGCAGATGCTCCTCGCCGCCCGGCTCCAGCTCGGCGGCCGCAGCCAGCATGCCGGTCGCGGCAAGG
Source organism: Allobosea sp. P1_A7 (assembly GCF_056406775.1). Classification (NCBI taxonomy): domain Bacteria; kingdom Pseudomonadati; phylum Pseudomonadota; class Alphaproteobacteria; order Hyphomicrobiales; family Alloboseaceae; genus Allobosea; species Allobosea sp. P1_A7. The sequence continues at coordinate 3,361 of NZ_JBFTZN010000063.1, read as the reverse complement.
CTTGCCCCTTGTCCGATCGTGCCACGCTCGAAAACGGTTACATCAAGGCCGCGCCGGGCCAGTCGCCAGGCGATGGACAGGCCGATCAGGCCACCGCCAATGATGGCGATATCGGTGGAGGCCGGCACCTCGCAGGCGACGAGCCCAGGATCGGCTCCGGATCGACGAAGGGTGGTGTGTGGCGGGCCTCGCATAGGCAAACTCCTCGCCCCGCTCGGGGAAGGAGATCTGGCAGCCTCTCGGCTGCCGGCAAGTGCCGCGACGCTCCATCCCTCCGCCGGTATCAGCCGGATCAGGTTCGAAGGATTTCCGCGCGCCTCTCCGGGGAACACCCGGTCTGCCAGCGGTTTCTCAGCCCCTTGCCGGGGATCTCCCTGGAATGCGCGCAGTCTGGAGCCGGGGCAGCAGCTAGGTCAAGAGCCAACCCGACACAAACGCCAGGGGGACCCAGGCTGGCGGGCCATGGCCTGCCGATACCAATAGCCAGCATCGGCTGTTGCGCCCAAGGCAGGCGCAACGGCGGAACGTTCCGCTCCTTGAGCCGTTGCGACCTCATTGCCGCGACAAGAAGGCGGTTCAGGAGAAGCCCAGTGCCTGCAGACGCGGAAAAGCCGGTTGTTCTCGTCGTCGACGACGAACCCATCATCAGGATGTATGCGGCCTTGCTCGTCGAGGAGGCCGGTTACCTCGCCGTCGAGGCAGCGACCGCAGACGAGGCCCTGGCCATTCTCGAGCAACGCGACGATGTCCGCATCCTCTTCACCGATGTCGAGATGCCAGGTTCGCTGAACGGCCTGCAACTGGTCGAGGTCGTGCGCGAGAAGTGGCCGCCGATCGCCTTGATGGTGACCTCAGGCCACGTCCGGGTCGATCCGCAAAAATTGCCAGAGCGGGCCCGCTTCTTTCGAAAGCCCTATTCCGAGAGCGAGATCATCAGGACGCTGAAATCCCTGCCAGCCAGCGCCTAGGCGCGCCTGACCGAATGGGCGCGAAGGAAACGGGCGATATCGCCCGCGCCGGGGCGGGATCGTGACAGAGCCCAGGAATCGGGCTTGAAACGGGCTTTCCGTGCGCGATCGAGGGGTTTGTATCCTTCGTGACGGCGCCGACCGGAGATCCCGAGATCTGCTGCCATTCGCCTGCGTGCAAGCCGAAGAGGCACTGCGCACAACTCGTAAACCAGCTGGAGAACTGGTAGGATCGCAGGCGGGCGACGCTTTCCGATTGCTGGGCGGTCACAAGCATGCGGAAATTCGACTACTACGACACCGTGTTGGTACCGTGGTATTCGGAAGATGACTTTCCTGCCTTGCTGGACATGGTCGGGAAGGACCCGAGAATCCCCCGCTCCTACCCCGAATGGAAGCGCCAGGTCGCCGCGGCGACAGAGTTGCTTCTGGCCAAGGGCAAGATCGTCCAGATCATCACCATTCGCCCCGCCGACTATCTGGAGTGGCTGCAAACACCCATCGCAGCAACACGGTTGCGGCACGGCTGCGCTATCTGAAATGGCTGGCCACGCAAAACGGCCAGAGGGCGACCGTCCTTCCCTTGCCGGCAAGGCTGCTGTCCGACGCCGGCGGCGAGGGCTAGCTGCACAGGGTTCGACCCTGCCAGGTCACAAGGGGCCTGCCCCCCTCATACGGTCGCGCCTGGCAGCGAGCGCCCTTGGCGGCCCCAGAGGAAACAGGCAATGGCGGCTGCTTGCACCACGGAAGCGACCGCAAACAGCGCTGCGCCATCGAAGCTCGACAGTCCAGATGACGACATCGTCCGTAAAGCGCCGAACACGGCCGGCGCAAAGGAATAACTCGCCTGTCCGATAGCAACGATCAGTGGAACGACGCGGGCAACGTCTGCCTTGCCGAATTCGACCTGTGCGATGAGCGGCGGCAGGGATGTGGCATTGCCAATACCTGCACCGAACAGAATAACGCCGATGATCATCAGCGTTGCGTTGGCATCGCCCGCGATCAGGAAGGTCAATGACCCGCCGATCTGGACCGCATAGCTCGCGCAGGCGACGAGGCGGCGGTCCGCCGAGGCAGGCATGACGAGGCCGACCACCGTCCTGCCTGCGATCGCGGCGATCGTTGCGCCGCCCATGGCCAGCCCGGCATTTTGAGGCCCGATCGCCGGGACGAGCAGGGAGAACAGATGGGCGAGAAGGCCGATCTGGGCGAACAGACCCAACGCCATCCCTGCCGCCAGCGTCAGGAAACGACGGTCCCGCCACAGCGATCCCTTTGGCATGGCCGCCGCAGCCGAAGCGCTGACCGCAGCCGGACCTGCGTCTGGCCGAATGCCGTCAGGAAACTGGCTCAGTCGCTCGGGAGTCTTTGAAAACACAAAAATCGACAGAGAGAGAATAGCGGCGATCATCGTCACGCCGACCACGATCGCCGCCTTGAGAAAACCGATGGCGAGGATGAGAGCGACCCATAGAGGTGAGAAAATCACGCCGCCGATACTGGCTCCGTTATAGGCCATCGAGAGAGCCGCAGGGCGAGAACTCACGAACCAGGGGGAGATGATCGCGTTAACCGCTGCGGCGCCCATCGCAACCCAGCCCACGCCGCTCAACAGAGCTGCGCAGAAGAGTTGCCACGGCTCGCTGGCCATCGCCCAGCCGACGACCCCGGCAGCAAGCAAGGCCGCCCCGAGAGCCGTCACCACGGGAACACTCAGGCTTCGATAGAGGCGCGGCAGATTGGCGATGACGACCGCTCCGACCAGAAAGTGCAGGGTGACAGCCGCTGAGACCAAGGCCACCGACCAGCCGGTCCGTTCGACGACGGTTTGCAGGTAGATCGGCGGCCCGTAGAAACCGACGCCCCACCCGAATACCGCCAGAACAAAGGTCGCAGCGACGATATGCCAGCCGAAGAACGGTGGCTTCGCTGAAAGAGAGGACATGATGAAGCTCCTGACGCGGCTCAGGCGCTTATGGCAGCATCGGGCGGATAAATGCTTCGGTCCCGACCGTAGCATTCCCCAAAAAGCTTCGGCGATGATCCCGCCTGCAACACTGAGGCCGGACCATTCGACAGCCCTGGCGCTGATCCGGGAAGACGGGTGAAGCCGTGGCAGCGCCCCTGCCCCGCGCGGAAAACCCGGCCTCGATCCGGCTCAGGTCTTGCCTTCGACCCAGCGCCCAATCATCTGGTACTGCACCTTCGCCTGCTGGTACTCGCGGTAGAAGTTGAGCAGGTCGCGCAAGGGACTGGAAAGGCGCTCCAGGCCCGAGATGAAGGCGACGACGGTGCCGATCGTCGTCTGCCCTTGGATCACCATCCAGCCACCGACGATGAGAACCATCAGCGGACCGATGGCATTCGCGACGTTCAGCAAGGTCTTGAGC
>NZ_JBFTZN010000062.1:0-27154 GCF_056406775.1 Allobosea sp. P1_A7 | reverse complement strand
ATGCCTATGATCGGCTCGCCCCCGCTCCATAACGGGGGGCCGGTTTACCTTCGGCCCCGCGCAGGGTGGGCGATATCGCCGATCGAAAGGATCTCGCCGCGGCCGTTACGCTGACATCCGTCGGGTTCAATCCTGTGCGCAGCGTGGGGCCGGCCCTCGGGGGCATCCTTCTCGCGTGCTTCGGCCCCTCTGCGGCCGATACGTCCCGACAAGGGCGCACCTGCTGCCAGGCAATGATCGTCTACTTCATCAGGTTCCTGATACCACCGATGGCTTCGTTGACGCCGGTGCCGACCTCGTTCTTGAGGCCGTTCAAGGTACCATAGATGATACCAAGAAAGGCGCCGCCAGCGGCAGCCATATGATTGTCGGCGTCCGTTCCGAATTTGTGGCCAGCCAGAGCACTGCTCTCGATCGAGTGCCCAAGCCGCGCCAAGCCATCCACCACGTTGTAGCCGCCGTTGACGTCTTCCAGCGAGGCATCGTTCAGCGGAGCGTTATTGGGCTCTGTGCTCATCGGTCTGCTCCTTCTCGGGCCGGGCCCGTCATTGCGTTGAGAAAGGCGTATCGAGGTCTGCTTACGCCGCGTGTTCCCAGGATCACTTGTGCTTATTTGATCTTTCTTGGAGCGAATCCAGCGTGGCCTTGAACGGTTCAAAGAGTTTTCCGAACACCTTTCCCCAGCTGTCGATCGGATGCAGAATTGATAGATTCATTTTCTCTGCTCCCGTGACAGTCTCCAATTCGTCATCGGAGAGTTTCATGTCTCTGCGATCTTCGCCGGTTTCAAGCTTTTCGTTGCCCATTGTCTTCTCCGTCGAGCTGTGGCTGCCTTGAGCCACGTGGGGTGGGATGTGCCAGACACCGCAGCAGCTCCCGCACGGTCATGACGCGGAGGCTTCAAATCACGGCGCCGAGCCAGGCCGGAACGCGGGCATCCTGCAGCGGGCTATCCGCGCGGCCTGATCTGATCAGGTTGATTCAATCTGATCGGATCAGGCTCCAAATTATTGATAGGGTTCAGGTTCTGCGGATGGCCGGGGCTTCGCAATTGCCGGCACGATCCCAGCGGATATAGCCGCCATTGCCGTCCGGGCGGACGGAGCTTCTGTTTTCGGTCGGCTTGAAGAAGCCATGGGCGTCTCCGGGCACGGTCGTCACCCACATGGAAGCCTTGCCGCTATGGTCCCAATGCCCACCGGTTCCTGCGCCATGCACGTCGTCGAGCTCGGCCTCGTCGAGCTTGCGGTTGCTGCTGTCGATCTTGCTGTTCATGCTGGGTCCCTCTGCGCTCGGATCGTTGGCGATGGTTCTGAACATTCCATAGTCATGTTCGGCGGATGTCTGGTTCACGCGACCTGCCTGAGCGCCAGTTGGGCGAACAGTCCGCCCCGCTCCAGAAGCTCGCGATAGCTTCCTTCCTCGGCGACCCGCCCTCCCTGCAGCACATAGATGCGGTCGGCGTGCTGGATGGTCGACAGGCGGTGCGCGATGACGACGCGGGTGGCGTCGAGCCATTCCAGCCCTTGGGAGACAATCTGCTGGGTCCGGTTGTCCAGCGCGCTGGTCGCTTCGTCGAAGAGCAGGATCCGCGGCCGGCGCACCACCGCGCGGGCGATCAGCAGGCGCTGCCGCTGGCCGCCCGAGAGCAGCGTGGCGTCTTCGCCAACGAAGGTGTGCATGCGCATCGGCATGGCCCGGATGTCGGCGTCCAGCCCTGCGAGGCGCGCCGCCTCCCAGGCATCCGCCTCTTTCAGCGCGGCGCCGTTGAGGATGTTGTCCAGGATGGTGCCGCTCGTGGCGCGGCTGGACTGGAGCACGACGCCCATCTGCCGGCGCAGCGCACGCAGATCGAGGCTGCTCAACTCCTGGTCGTCGAAGAACACCGAGCCGCTCTCCGGCGTCTCGAAACCGAGCAGGATGCGTAGCAGCGTCGACTTGCCGGAACCGGAGGCGCCGACGATGCCGACGAATTCGCCGGGCCTGACCCTGATCGACACGCCGTCGAGAACGGCGGGGCCGTCGGCGCGGTAGCGAAACACCACATCGTTGACCTCGATCCCGCCGCGCAGATCGTGCAGGGCGCCGCGCCGGCCCATGTTTTCGGGCGAGGCCGCGAGCAGCGGCGCGGCACGGCCATAGAGCGGCTTCAGGGACAACAGGGCGGGCAGCGCGCTTCCCAGCGACAGGGTCGCCGCCATGAACTGGCCATAGGCGGCGTTGAAGGCGACGAAGCGGCCGATGCCGATCTCGATCCCGCCGAGGCCGACGATCCCGATCAGCAGGGCAGCCGAGGCGATGCCGAAAGCCGTTCCGAAAGCGGAGAAGCCGGATGAAAGCGCGCCCTGGCGGAAGCCGAGGGCCCGCCGCGCGATGAAGAGCGGCGACCAGCGGGCGAAGGCCCGCGCCTCGGCGCCCGCGACCTTCAGCTTCGCGATGCCCTGGATCAGTTGCAGCGCCAGGGCCTGCAGCCGGCCTTCGGTTTCAAGAGCTCGCTGCTTCCAGGCGAGCATCCGCAGATTGACCCCCACCATCACGACGAGCTGGACGATGACGAGGCCGATCGCGACGAGGGCGAGGCGCCATTCGTAATAGAGAATCAGGGCGAGGCTGGAGACCGAGAAGACCGCCGAGAGCAGGGAGCTGACCGCCGTCCCGCTCACCGCGTCGCGCATCTGGTTGATCGCCGCGGCCCGCAAGGCGAGATCGCCCGCGGCGTGGTGCCGGAAGAAACCGGCCGGCAAGCGCAGGAGCCGGTCCCACACCGCTCGAACAGGATCTCGGTCGCCATCGGCGTCACGAGGCCGAGCAGACTCCCGGCCAGCCCGATGATCAGGATGGCCATCAGGGCGGGCCAGGCGAGCGGCGCGGCGAAGCGCAGCAGCCCGCTTCCGTCGATCGCCGTGTCGGGGAGGCGGCGCTGGAGCACGTAGCCGTAGTCGGCGACGGCAGCCGCCGTCCCCGCATCGACGGGCCGGTCCCGGCCCGCCTCGCGGATGCGGTAGCCGCCGCGCCAACCCGTTCCGGCGATCAGCGCGACCGGGCTGCCGTCCTCGCGCCGGAACCCGACGATCGATTGCCCGCCCCGGCGCCACCAGCCTGGCTCCAGTCGGATGCGGCGTGTCCGCACGCCGGCCCAGGCGGCGAGGTCGGCGATCTGCCGCTCGATCGGCAGGCCGTCATCCTCGCCTGCCTCGGGCGACGGCGTGGAGGGCATGCTGACCGCCGCGGCCTCGGCGACGGTGCGTAAAGCCGACGCGAGCGAAGCGTCGTGCAGCACGCCGCCGGCGGCAGGAGCCAGAAGCGGCGCGACGCTCGCGGCCAGGACGGCGCGGTCGCGGACAACCTTGCCGGCGATGCGGGCGACCTCGTCGTCGTCCCGGTTCGCTTCCGCGAAGGCGAGCGCGCGGGTTATCCGCTCGTGATGTCCGAGCAGGGCGCGCGCGAGGCCGCCTTCCGCGGCCAAGGCCGCGCTCGTGCGGCAGCCGATCGCGGTGCTGCGTTCAGCGACGATTCCACCCGATGTCACCGGGACCGCGGGCATTCCGGGGAGAACCGGGCCGGCGCCCCGCAGATCGGTCAGAAGGGCTGCGTCGCTGGCTGCGGCCCAGAGCAGCCCCTGCGCCGGCCGCGCGACGCAACCCGGTTCGAGCCTGCCTTCTCCATCGACGAGGAGGACGGGGGTCCCCGTCAAGGGCTCGCCTGCAGCGCGGGCCGTGCGCTCGACCCAGCTCTCTGCCGCTTCGATCGCGGCGGCCTCGCCGGCATCGAGGCTGGCCAGGAAGGGCTCGATCGGGAAGGCCGACAGCCGCGACCCCGGCGCGGGGAAGGCAAGGAGCCGCGCTTCCGCCGGAATCGGCGATACGGCTGCTGTCAGGGAAAGCGGCAGGGCGATGTCGTGGGGACCGAGAGTCGCCAGGCGCCGGCGCCGTCCCGCCCGGCCGGGCCAGTCGAGATAGAGATCGGCCGAGCCGGCATCGACCCGCAGGCCGGCGACCGAGAGGGGCACGGCTCCGCTATGATCGACGGCCGTCGTGCCGGAGGCGGCGATCAGGTGAGGAGCTTCATGCAGCACGGATCAGTTCCCCATAGGTGCCCGGCTGGTGGTAGAGCGCCTCATGCGATCCGCGCTGGACGATCCGGCCGCGGTCGAGCACGAGAATCTCGTCGCAATCGCGGATGGCGCTGAGGCGGTGGGTGACCAGGATGATGGTGCAGCCGCGGCGTCGCAGATTGTCGAGGATCGCCGCTTCGGTCGCTGCATCGAGGGCGGAGGTCGCCTCGTCGAGCACGAGGATGCTCGGTTCCCCCACCAGCGCCCGGGCGATCTCCAGACGCTGGGCCTGGCCGCCCGACCAGTTGCTGCCGCCCTCGCTGACCGGGGCATCGTAGCCGCCGGGGCGCGCCGCGATGGTGTCGTGCAGCCCGGCATCGCGCGCGGCCTCGACGATCGTCCGCTCGCTCACCCGCGGGTCCCAGAGTGTCAGGTTCTCGCGAACGGTGCCCTCCATCAGGACGACGGACTGCTCGACATAGGCGATCGAGGCGGCGCGGACGCCCGGCAAAATCCGGTCGGCCGGCTGCCCGTCGAAGGCGATCTCGCCCGCCCAGTGATCGGCCAACCCGACTATCAGCCGCGCGATCGTGGATTTGCCACTGCCGGAGGGGCCGACCAGGGCGATGCGCGCGCCCGGCGCGACGGTCAGCGAAAAGCCTTCAACCAGCGGCGGATCGAGCGGGTTGTAGCCATAGGCGAGATCGGTGATCTCGACCGCTCCGGAGAGGCGGCGCGGCGCAGTCTCGGCCACTTCCGCAAACTTCGGATCCAGGCGGCGGTCGAGCGGATAGCGCAGCACGTCGTCGACGCGCTCCATCGCCACCCGCAATTCGCGCATGCCCGAGGCTACGCCGACGAGCCCGCTCACCTGCGATAGGAAGCTCGACAGCACGGTCTGGAACGCCGCGAGCGTCCCGATCGTGATCAGCCCCTCCATGACGCGCCAGCCGCCGACGCCGAGGATCGCGGCCATCGTCAGCGCGCCGAGCGCGCGCGGGATCAGATCGAGGAGCTGGAGCGGCAATTGCGAGCGGTGCACCGCATTCATGGTGCGCGCCTGCGCATTGGCCCAGCGATTCAGGAAATCGTCCTCGGAGGCCGTCGCCTTCAAGGTCTCGATCGACTGGATGCCGCTGATGGAAAGGCTGCCGAGCGCCGCATGCTCGCGCATGACGGTGCGGGCGGCATCCTCCTGTCGCCGCGCGACGAGACGGGCAAACACCGCGTTGAAGAGAGCGAGCGCCATCCCGATGCCGGCCAGCACCGGATCATAGACCGCCATGAGGGCGCCGTAGAACAGGGCCGCGAGCCCGGTCACCAGCATGGCCGAAACCTGGCTGCCGATCAGGTCGCAGGCCCGCTCCGTCGTCGCGAGCCGGCTCGCGATGTCGCCCGCATAGCGCTGGGCGAAGAAGCTCGGCGAGAGCCGCAGCAGGTGCCATGTCAGCTTCAGGCCCAGCGACACGCCGAGCTTCCATTGCAGGCGCGCGAGGAAATAGCCTTGCAGCCAGCTCAGCAGCMCGCCGAGAAGGGCCGCACAGGCGAGGCCGAGCAGCAGCGGCCGCATCCAGTCCGTCAGATGGCGGACGAGGATGTCGTCGACGAAGACCTTCGTCGCCGCCGGAACGAAGATGCCGGGCAGGAGGGCGGCGATGCCCGCCAGAACCAGGAAAACGACGGCCCCGCGCGAGGGCGCCAGCTGCTCGCGCACCGCGCCCCAGACATTCGTCCGCGCGCCTGAAGGCTGGAAATCGGGCCCCGGCGCCATCGTCAGCATCACGCCGGTGAAGGCGCGGTCGAATTCCTCATGCGTGACCGTGCGCGGGCCACTGGCGGGATCGTTGAGATAGACGACCTTGCGGCCGACCCCCTCCAGCACGACGAAATGGTTGAACTCCCAGAACAGGATCGCCGGCAGCGGCTTGCCGGCGAGCTTGTCCGGCTCGGTGCGCCAGCCCTCGGCCACCAGGCCGTAGCGCCGCGCCGCCTGCGCCAGGTTCTTCGCCTTACTGCCGTCGCGCGAGACGCCGCAGGCGACGCGCAGCTCCTCGAGCGGGACCCATTTGCCGTGATGGGCCAGGACCATGGCGAGACAGGCGGCGCCGCATTCGACGGCCTCCATCTGCAAGATGGTCGGGACCCGCTTGCGGCCGGTCTGCGGGAAGCGCACGGGAGGCACCTTGCTCATAGGCCGACGAACCGGCGCAGCGCCGGAATGAACAGGCTGATCGGCCGGCCCGACTTCACGGTCACCTGGCCTTCCACAAGAGTGGTCGAGGCGAGTTCGATCTGCTCGCTGCGCTTGGAGGTCCAGGCGTAGCTGTCAGGGCCGCCGGAACCGGGATTGATCCGCACGACGAGCTGGAGCGGCGGCCCGGCCTTGGTGAAGAGGCGGGCGAGATCGGGGTTGCCGAGGCGATGGGTCAGCGCCGCCTCATTCTCCGGACTGTCGTCGACCTGGATGACCGTGCCGATCAGCGAGCCGTATTCCTCCTTCTTGGYGGTGGAGGGCGAAAGGCGCACCTCCATGCCRAGCTTGACCTCCTTGCCGCTGTCGGCCGGCACGTAGAGCAGGGCGTCGAGCCGGGGGCCGCCCTGTTCGATCACCATCAGCTTCTGGCCGGCGCTGACCAGTGCATGGTCGCCGGCCTCGTTGGTGGTGATGGTGCCGTCGGAACGGGCCACGATGGTGGTCGCCAGGTTCTCGCTGAGATGGCTCTGGGCGCGCTGCCCCTCGGCGTCGCGCAACTGGCGATCGAGCGCCGCGCGCTCCTGGTCGGTCTGGTGGCGCAGGGTCTGGAGCGAGGCGTCGAGCGATAACAGCTCCGTTCGCGCCCGGGAGATCGATTCGCGCGCGGCGAACAGCCTCTCGCGGGTTTCGATGATCCGGTCGGAGGGCATCAACCCCTTGGACAAGAGGGATTCGCGCTGACCGAGCAAGGTGTTGAGCGCGTCCACCCGGGATGCTCCGAGATCGATCGTCTCCTGCAGGGCCTCGCGCTTGCGCTGGCCCGCGATCGTCTCCTTGAGGATGCGGTCCTCGATCTGCGCAGCGAGCGCTGCGCGCTGCGCCGTGAGCTGGGTGACGCGGCTATCGACATCGACGAGGCGGGCGGCGTCCTCGGGCGCGCTGAGCCGGGCGATCAGATCGCCCTTCTTCACCTTGTCGCCGCGCTGACGATAGCTGTCGAGCCAGCCTGCCTTGGGAGCATAGACGCTGACGAAAGCGCCTCCCGCCGGGACGAGCAGGCCCTTGCCGCTGACGGTGGTGCGATAGCTGCCGAGGATCGACCAGCCGAGGCAGCCGGTCACGATCACCAGCGCCGTGCCCAGCGCCGCCCAGCCATGCGGAGAGGTGACGCGCACCATTTCGTCGAGCCGGTCGGGGCCCGCGAGATTGTCGAGCGCTTCCTTGCGGTAGAGGGCCGCGGTCATGTCGCATCGTCTCGGAACGAGGGATCGTGCGGCCGCCGTCGCGACGACGGCGCGGCCGGATGGGGAAGGGGAAGGGGCAGCGTTCCGCACGCCGTCGGAACGCAGCCCCCTCGATCAGCCTTGCGGCTCAGCTGTTTTCGATGATGTGGCCGCCGGCGGCGCCGATGCCCGCGCCGACCGCGCCGGCGGCGAGCGCGCCGACGCCGACCGTGGCCGCGGCGGTGCCGCTCAGGCCGGCGATCGCCGCGGCCGCGCCGGCCCGGCTCGCGCCCCCGGGGAACGGGGCGGCCATGACGCAGCCGACTGCGAGCGTCAGCGAGGCGGCGGCGCCGATGCCGCCGATCGTGGCGCCGATGGCTGCCAGGCTGATGCCGCCATTGATGTCCTCGAGCAATTCGTCGCTCATCGGGCCGCGGCCGGACGAGGCCTCGAGCAGCGCGCCGGCCTTGGCGTAGACCTGCTCGGCTTCCTCGGCGGAAAGCGCATGGCCGTGCTCGGCGGCGAAGGAGCGCAGGCTCTCGGGACCGGTCACGGTCAAGGCGAACTGCTTCAGCTTGGCCTCGTCCTGCAGCGCGGCGGCCATGTAGCTTCCGAAGGACGGATGTTCCTGTGAGGTGCTCATCTTTGTTTCCTGTATCGGCTGGATCGGGGGAGAGGTGGCGCTTCGCCTCAGCCCGTGATCTTGTCGTGGATCAGTTGGGAGGCTCCGCCCGCCAGCGCGCCGGTGACAGCTCCGGAAAAAGCCGTTCCAGCTCCGCCCACGACGGCCGTGCCGACGAGCGCCACGGTGCCGGCGACCGTTCCCAGCGCGATGCTGACGGGCGCGGTGGCGACGGCGATGGCGACACCGGCGACAGCGCCGGCAATCCCGCAGATCGTGCCGCCGACCGCCGCCCAGCTCACGCCGCCATTCACGGTGCCCAGCACAGCGTCATCCAGACGAACCTCGCCGCCGGCTGCCGCAGTCTGGGTCACGACGAAATCCTGTGCGGCTTCGAACACCGTCCGCGCTTCGCTCTCGCTGATATCCACGCCCCGCGCCGCGGCATAGCCGACCAGCGCTTGCGGGGTGTCGACCTCGCTGTTGAACCGGGCCGATTCGGCCGCGTCRCCATGGGTGCTGATGATCATGTTCTGGAAGGACTTCAGCCGAATCTCGTCGGTGAATCCGTAATTTTGGCTATGCATGTGAATCTCCCGCGTCACTCTGATGGAATGATATTCGGTTGTCGGAGCGGGTTTGTGGAGTAAATTACTTTAACAAATGTTAATTAATCTCGCATCGCGATGAATTTATACGCCGATATACGGATTACCGATATTTATATATTTAATTGAACTTAGAAATAGACTTCGGCTACTTGCCGGAATCGACGCCTTGCACCGCATGGGTGGCAGGGCAGGGTGCCGAACAGCCCGAAAGAAGCAGGGCAAAAGGAAGCGCAACGCGCATGCCGTTGCGCGAGGCTCCGTCCCACTTTCGAACTGGCGCGGTCGGACGGCGCTGCCGCACCAGCTCCGGGCGCTTCCATGTACAGCTGACGTTGGTACGGACGTCGACCGCAAGCAATACCTGAAATTGTAACGCTTTTTCCGGGATGTAACGCGATGTAACGACTTGCTCTGCCCGGACGTTGTTTTTTGAAGGCAAGCAAAAGCTGTGTCTATTTTGGTACGCCCATGGAGCGGAACTCGCGCGGCGGATCGGCTTTCGACGCCACAGCCACGGGCTTATCCGGGAAAGCCCCGGTCAGGGCGCTGTTGGCAGCGCGACCCGCACCGTCGTGCCTTCGCCTTCGCTGCTCTCGATCGAAACCCGGCCGTCATGGGCGGTGACGATCTTCTTCACGAGAAAGAGGCCGAGGCCGGATCCCTCGACGGCCTCCGAATACCGCCCGCGCGCGCCGAGGACGAAGGCCCCGGGAAGCTCGGAGGCCGGGATGCCGCAGCCGCGATCCGTGACGGTGATAGTGATCTCTTCTCCCGCCAGGCCCAAGGCGAGCGCGATCGGCTCGCTGCCTTTCAGCGCGGTGAATTTGACGGCATTTTCCAGCAGATTGATGATGACGAGCTCCATCATGCCCTCATCGGCCACGATCGTCGCCTGCGCAGCCCGAGGCTCGATCAGCAGTTTGATCGTCGGGCCGCTGAGAAGATCGCAGGCGCGCTGGTGGGCGGCGACGACGAGGGCGCCGGCATTGACGTGGGCAATCCGGGGGCGGAAGGACGGACCCTGCACCCGGCTGCGGGCGAGATTGATCTCCAGCATTTCGACGAGCCGCGCGATCGCTCTGCGGATGCGCTCGATCCGGCCCTGGTTGGCGCCGTCATCGGGCGGCAAGGCCAGCCCGATGCTGTCGATGCTCGAGCGAATGGCGGCGAGCGGCGTCCGGTACTGATGTGACACGACTTCGAGAAAGCGGACCTGCTGGAGCTGGGACTGCTTTTCGAGACGCAGAGCGTCTTCGGCGATGCGCCTGGCATCGACGAGCTCGCGCGTTCTCTCCTCGACCAACCCCGCCGCAATGTTCTCGGCAAGCTGCGCATGCCGCAGCGCCTCGTCCTTCATCCGGAGGGTCAGCGCTTCGGCGTCCCGCAGCCGAACCGCGAKGGCGCCCGTCAGCAGGACCGTGAGAAACAGGCCGGCAATGCCATAACTGTGGATGGCCCAATGCGGCAGCCAGGCGACCCCAAGACGCTGCGCCATCGTCAGGAAGGCGCCGACGCACAACGCCGAGAACGCCGCGCCCCTGAGACGGCTCGCGGCCCCTTCGTCGCTCCACTGCCTCAGGCCCTGCACCATGTTCACGCAGGCCATGACGATCCCCAGCACCGTTCCGATCGGGCCGAAGATCATGTTCAGGCCGGCGAAGGCGAAGCCTACGCCCACGAGCCCGGCGGCTGCGCTTCCCTGATAGAGGCGGTGCAACAGCGGAGCCCGGTTGCGCAGGTCAAGAATGCGCATATAGGCGATTGCGCTGGCGGTCAGGCCCGCCCAGGCATTGAAGCCGAGAAAGGCATCGTTGGCGGCACCATTCTCGGGAAAGAGATAGACCCTGCTATAGCCGAGATTGCCCATGTAAATCAGCATGATGCCAAGCGTGCTGGCCGCCAGAAGCGGGTATTGCGCCTTCCTGTCGAAATAGAAGAAGACGAGCTGGGTCACCAACAGCACGCCCATCCCACCCAGCCAGGCACCGTAAAGACTCGCATCCAGGGCGGCCCCGGCGGCGTAGCCTTCGGCTGATGCCAGGCGCAGATGCAGATAGGTCGCCGAATTGCCGTTCCGGACGCGGATGAACACCCGCGTCGTCGCACCTTCGGCCAGATCGAGCCGAATGGCATAGTCGAGCGCCGAAAGGCCGTCCCGCGGCAGGGGACGGCGATCCCCCATCTCGTGCCGGGTAAACCGCTCGACCGAAAGGGGGGCATCCGGCGCGGCGGTGTAGACATCGACGTAATCGAGGAAGTTCGGCGCCAGGGAAAGGATGGCCTGTTTGGTCACCCGGCCGGGCAGTTCCATCCGAATCCAGACGGGGGTCCGGGTGAAGCCGAAGTTGACATGCGCCCCCTGGATAGGCCGAAACTCAGCCTGCTTGGCCGAATCGAGGATCTCTGCCAGCGACAGTGACGAAGCGGGATCGGACAGGACGGAAATCGTGCCGTTCAGCGAGGGCAAGGGCGCAGGCCGGGGCGGAGATTCCGGCAGGGCCAGATATGCGATGCCGAATGCGAGCATCGCCGCCAGCACGGCGAGCCAYAGGCGGGGACGGCGGTGCCGCGGCGGCAGGGCTGCGACCGAGGCCATGCCGGAACGCGTCGCCGCGCCATCATCAGTCGCGGGCAGGATTGTCGGGGCCGGCGTCAACGGAATCTCGTCGCGATGGGGTGGATGCACATGATGATGGCGGACGCGGTGGCCGGCCCGAAAGGTGCTGCACAGGAGATCTCGCGAGATTTCAAAATCATTCTCGTGGAGGACGACCACGATCTCCGTCAGAGCCTCGCCGACTATCTACGGCTGCGAAACATGCATGTCACGGAGGCGCCGTCCGGCATCGCATTCTACAAGGCGTTGCTGCAGGAGCGCTATGACATCGCGGTCCTGGACGTCAACCTGCCGGACGTCAGCGGATTCGAGTTGGCCAGGGACATGGCCGCACGGCGGGAGATGGGGATCATTCTGTTGACGGCGCGCACCGGTCGCGACGATCGCGTGCGCGGCTATGCCGAAGGAGCCGATCTCTATCTCACCAAGCCGGTCGACACCGAGGAACTGGCCTTGGCCATTCTCAATCTCGGTCGACGCATGCGCCGCGGGCCGGTCGAAGCCGAAAGCGGTCGATGGGCGGGTGCCATCGAGGCGCCCGAAGGCGCAGCCTGGCGGCTCAATCGGCACACTCAAACGCTGCGCTCGCCGGACACCAGATCGGTGAAGCTTTCGGTTCGGGAGGTGATCCTGCTCGAGCACCTGGCGGCGCGACCGGACGAAACGGTTTCGCGGGATCTGATCATGGGCCTGTTCGGCCACGCCCGGATCGATCCCGAAAGCCGGCGTTTCGACGCGTTCCTGGCGCGCCTGCGTTCCAAGCTGAAAGCGGCAGGAATGGAATCTCCCCTGCAAGTGGTTCACAGCGCCGGCGTAAGGCTGGTCAAGCAGATCGACGTTGTCTGACGTCGTTCGATCACCCTTCGTCATCCACGCGATGGCATCGCGATCGCCAAGCTCGCGCGGGGGGGGGCGACGGTTCGAAGGGGCCGCGTTTCCGCACTGGCACTACCGTGCAGCGTTGGGGCCCGCGAGTTCGTTTGCCACTGAATCGAGTTCGCTGATGCCACCCTCGGCATCATAGAGGATCGCGCAGCTTACATTTGGCATCTCGCTGGCAAGATCAAGCGTAACGCGATATTTGGGGAACGATAATTTTAACCCGCCGATGATCCCGCGCTGGAAATCCTGAGTATTATTCTTGGTTTCCATTTCAATAAAAATAGAGTCCACCTCTTTCGAGAGCGTGTCGGGATCCAAATACAGCTTTGATTTATGAAGATAATTGGCAGCGGCCACCGAGAAACACGCTGTGCCAAGGTAGGAAAGCGGTGTGATCTGATAGCGGTCGGCCCTGTTCATTTTGGCGGGATCGGTTTCCTTCAGGATAAAATTCGCCGAGAGCGACCCATCGGGCCCATGGATGATCGCGAGATTGAAAGGGGCTTCGATCGAGCCGAACGCGTAGCATCCACTTTCCAGGCACGAATATTCGGCCGTCGGATCGGTCGGGAAGAACTGCGAGATGCCGTTCGCCGCGTACTCATCAGGATGGAGCTTCCATTCGGGCCGGAACGCGGTGGCCCGCAGGATGGCAATCAGGCTCTTCATCTGGCCGGCCAGAGACGGTTCCTGCCCCCGGGATGCGGCCGGACATGAGATGGCGGCCACGACAGCGACGGCAAGGCCGATCAAGGACCTTGAGACACTGCGCGACATTGTTGCCCTCGCGGCCTGCTTCGTCATGGATCGAACTGTAGCGACAAGGGCACTCGCTTGCGACCCGGGATGCGTGATCGCCATAAGCGCGGTAGTCTTTGGTCGCCCTCCTGTTTCGTCGCCTCACGCGGCGGTGCGCCGCTCAGCATCGTCGCAAATCAAGTCAAAGCCCCAACAAGCGCTGCCCTGCCGTCAGGGACCGGATTTCCAGCGAGGTATTCGATGACGCTGCGACGCATCATGATTGCCGCATCCTCAGTCCTCCTGACAGCCTGCAATTCGGTTGGCTACCCGACCAGCTACTCGACCGGCCCCTGGGGGCCACGCAGCGTCTATGGCCCGGCACCTGTTTACCCCGCGCCTTGGGATGCGCCGCCCTATGACGGTGTCGACACGGAACCCTATTTCGATAACGGCGGCATGGATTCCTTCCAGACCGATGTCGCACCTCCCGCCGGACGCGTCGTGGTTGGACCACCACCAGACCCTGTTGCCTCGGGGCCTGATTATGCGCCGGACCCTTATGAGGACGGCGAGCTTCCCCGGGAGGGAGAGGTGATCGAAGAGCGACCGCAGCCTGCGCGAAGACTTCCGACAAACCAGCCCTCTGCCTCGCAGGCGATTCCACCTGCATCCAGCCCATCAGCCTACGCCGGGGCCTGGCGAGTTGTGGATGCCAGCGGAAAGGCCTGCAGAATTCAACTCTCCACCACGTCCTCGATCGACCTCTACAAGGCCTCCGTGAGTGGTTGTGCGGGATCTCCGCTTGAGACCGTCAACCTCTGGAGTTTCTCAGGAGGCAATGTCACGCTGTACTCGCGCGAGCGGGTCGTTGCCCGCCTTTCTGGTCAGGAGGCGAGCCTTTCAGGCTCGGTTGAAGCGGGTGGTGGCTCGCTTCGCATGACGCGGTGAAGAGGCGAACGCTTTTCCATCGCGCCGCCGGAACTCTTTGCCCGATGGAGCGTTTGGTTGCCGCCCAGGCTGGTACGCCCGTGCAGTTCGTCCGCGTCGGAATCGATCTGCTCGTGCGCGCCCGACCGTACGGGCGTCTTCTTGGAGCGATCGAGACYTGCCGATGTCGACTGTTAATGTCCGCTTCCCCGGTGTGCTTAATTCGAAGGAGATGCTGGTTGCCGAGTCGATCCAGGCGCGTGCCTGGGATGCCGTCAGCCGCGACAACCGCCTCATCGGCGACGAGGCAGATGCTGCGAAAGCGAAACTCGGTGGCATCGTCGTTCGCCTGATGAGCGATGGCTCCAAATCCATCAACACCCTTGCCGCCGAGGCGGTTCAGACCTTCCGGGACAGCGCTGCCGGCGGATGAGGCACCGGCGCAACGGGTGCAACGATGGGCCAGCGTCGGCGTCCGGCGCGTTGCGACTGCCGGGATGGTGACGCCGCAAGGCCGACATCCGTCGCTGGACGATGGTGCAACCTGCGTTCTTGGCGCTTTGCAAACAGGCATCGTGACGTAAGAGTCAGGAATTACGCTCGGAATCAACGCCGGCGCCCAGAAGCAGACGTCGGAAAAGAGCCGGGTCATGGATGTGCAGAAGCCTGCGGCAGGCACTGGGCCGTTTGCGCCTCTCAACAACCTGACATTCCGGGCCATCTGGCTCGCCGGGCTGATCTCGGGGATGGGATGGCTCATCCAGACCATCGCGATGAGCTGGCTGATGGCAACCATCACGCCGTCCAGCGTCATGGTTGCCTTGGTTCAGGCGGCGACGAACCTGCCCGCTTTCATTCTGTCGATCTTCGCCGGAGCCATCGTCGACAATTTCAATCGGCGCAAGGTGATGCTGGCGGCGCGGTCCTTGATGGCCGTGACCGCCGCTGCGCTGACGATCCTCGTCGCTTTTGGCATGATCAACCCCTGGATCATCCTGTTCTTCAGCTTCCTCGCGGGCTGCGGCATCGCCTTCAACGACCCGGCCTGGCAAGCGTCGGTGGGCGATATCGTCGATCGAAAGGATCTCGCAGCGGCCGTTACGCTGACCTCCGTCGGGTTCAACACGGTGCGCAGCGTGGGGCCGGCTCTCGGGGGCATCATTCTCGCGTCCTTCGGCCCCTTGACGGCGTTTTGCCTGTACACCCTTGGCCATCTCGCGCCGCTGATCGTGGTCTGGCGCTCCCGGTGGAAAGTTCCAACCTCGAGACTGCCAYCCGAAGCGATGCTGACGGCGATCTCCGACGGCATTCGCTTCACGTCGCTGTCTTCGGAGATCAAGACGGCGCTCGCCCGCGGCTTCCTGTTCGGCCTCGCGGGCATCGCCATTCTCGCACTGCTCCCGTTGGTGGTGCGTGATCAGCTCAAACAGGGAGCCGTTGCCTATGGCACCCTGATGGCCGGCTTCGGCGCAGGAGCGCTGCTGGCGGGCCTGACCTCGACAGCGCTCAGGCGAAAGCTGTCGGACGAACAGCTGCTGAAGCTGGCTTGCGTCGCGTGTGCGACATGCACGATCAGTCTTTCGCTGACGAAGACCCCGGCTGTCGCGGCGGTTGCCCTCATGCTGGGCGGCGCCGGATGGGTTCTGGGCTGGTCGGGCCTGAGCATCAGCGTGCAATGGGCGAGCCCCCGTTGGGTCGTCGGCCGGACGATTTCGCTCTATTACGCGCTCACCTCACTCGGGCTCGCCGCCGGGAGCTGGCTTTGGGGGATGGTCACCGAGAGCTATTCCTTGAGTTTTGCCTTGCAGGCATCGAGCGCAGCCTCTCTTGGCGTCGCCGTTCTCGGGCTGCTCCTGCCCATCCATCAGCGCAAGGATTCTGATGTTTCGACGCACGAGACCTTCGAGGCGCCCGCCATCAACCTCGATCTGAAGCCGCGAAGCGGTCCGATTGCCGTCAGGATCGAGTATCGGATCGCCGCCGATCAGATTGAGAATTTTCTGGCCCTGATGCTGCAGCGCCGGCGCGCCCAAGGGCGCAACGGCGCCCGCAGATGGATTCTGACGCGCAATCTGCGCGATACCGCCGTCTGGACCGAGTCGTTCCACACGCCCACCTGGAACGATTATCTGCGTTTCAATTACCGCCAGACCGCAGCTGACAGAGCCCTGAATGCCAGCCTCGTTGATCTGCATATGGGGCATGAGGCACCGGACGTGACCCTCGCGATCGAACGGCCCACCGCCACGCCGCGCAAGGCTGATGTCTTCCGGTCCGACACCCCCCACACCTGAACGTCGCCATTCCTTGAAACCCGCCGATCGCTCGGCCAGGCACCGGGATCGGGCTCCGGCCAGTCGCGAGGGCCAYGTGGCCGCCTGCATAGAGGCGGCCAGACCTGGCGCAGGGCGGCTTCAGCTCACATTGAGCCGGGCCTCTGCATCTCGAATGGTCCCATCGGCCACCGGAAGCAGTCGCGCATGATTTCGTCGACCTGGTCTTCCGAGGCGACGCCTTCCTCGACCACGCGCCGCGCCTCGATGCGGACGGCGCGGTTGATCCGGTTGGCGACATAGCCCCAGCTATCGGGCTGGTCCTTGACCACGATCGGGTTCTTGCCGCAGCGACGTGCCAGGGCGCTGACATAGTCGATCGCGTCCTGCGCCGTCCGCGGATGCGCAACGAGCTCGGCGAGCCGGATCACCGCCACCGGTTGGGCCCAGTGCCAGCCGAGCACGCGCTCGGGCCGGCCGGTCGCCCAGGCCAGGGCCGTGATCGGCAGTCCCGCCGCGTTCGAAGTCAGGATGGCGGCGGGCGGGGCGGCCTGGTCGAGGCGGCGGAAGACGTCGCATTTCAGCGTCAGGTCTTCCGGCACGGCCTCTATGGCGAGATCGATCCCGGCGCAGGCTTCCTCCAGCGACACCGTCGTGGTGATGCGTGCGAGCGCGTCATTCGCCGCCTGGGCCGTGACCTTGCCGCGCTCGACACCGCGGCGCAGGCCGAAGCGACCGTTCTCGATCGTGTCGAGCGAGGCCTGCAGGCGCTGCTCTGCGATGTCGTTCAGGCGCACGCGACAGCCGGCGAGCGCGAGCGATTGGGCGATGCCGGTGCCCATGATGCCGGCCCCGATCACGGCGACGAGAGGGGATAGTGCGGGTTCGTTCACAGCAATTGCTCCTTCAGGAAGATGTTGATGTCGCGCGGCGGCAGCAGCCGTCCGCGCAGCGCCGCGTCGAGGGTCTCCGGCGACCAGCGGCGCGGCGCGCGCACGCGTTGCGTAACCGCCGCGATGTCCATCAGCAGGACCTCCCGCCCAATGAGGTGGAAGACCTGCGCGTTGGCCGGGCAGGCRGCTTCCGCCAGCCAGGCGATGAGGGGAGAGACATTGTCGGGCGCCATCACGTCGAAGCTGCCATCGACGGGCGCATCCTCGATCGTGGCTTCGCTGATGCGCGTGCGCGCCGAAGGCGAGACGACGTTGGAGCGGACGCCGTAGCGGGCGCCCTCCAGCGCAATCGTGGAGGACAGGGCGACGACGGCAAGCTTGGCGCTGGCATAGTTCGCCTGCCCGACATTGCCGGCGAAGGCGGAGGCGGAGCTGGTATGGACGACGCTGGCGGAGACCGCTTCGCCGCGCTTGTGGCGCTCGCGCCAATGGGAGAGGGCATGGCGCGCCGGCGCGGCGTGGCCCTTGAGATGAACGCGGATGACGGCGTCCCACTCGGCCTCCGACATGTTGGCGAGCGTGCGGTCGCGCAGGATTCCGGCATTGTTCACGAGCACGTCGAGGCGGCCGAAGCTCGACACGGCGAAGGCGACCAGTGCCGCCGCCTCGTCCCAGTCGGCAACGTCATGTCCGCTGGCGACGGCCTGCCCACCGAGCCCGCGGATGGTTGCGACGACATCCTCGGCAGGGCGAGTGTCGCGGCCTGCACCGTCGAGCGCAGCCCCACGATCATTGACGATCACCGCGGCGCCCTGCGCGGCCAGCGCCAGCGCATGCGCCCGCCCCAGTCCGCGCCCGGCCCCGGTGACGATGGCGACGCGGTCGCGCAGCCTCATGGGGCGACCCTCTCGAAGGCGGGGAAGGGCGGCGCGTCCTCGCGCTCGCGCCAGACCAGACTGACCCGGTCACCGATGCTGCAGTCGGGGCCATCGATGCCCGCGAGCAGGCGCGGCCCGGCATCGAGCGTCACCAGCGCGACCTGATAGGGCGGCGGCAGGAGATCGGAGACGGGAATCCGCACCGTGGTGATCGAATAGACTTCTCCCGCGCCAGCGACATCGACCCAGTCGAGCTCGCGGCCCTCGCAGGACAGGCAGAACGGCCGCGGGTAGAATTGATGCTGGCTGCAGCCGCGGCAGCGCTGGACCGCGAGGCGCCTCTCGCTGGCTGCCTCCCAGAACGGCCAGAGAAAGGGGTCCTCGACCTTGAAGGCGTGATCAGTCATTGGCCAGAACCACCGTGCTCGCAGTTGACAGGAAGCCGCCGGTGCCGTGCGCCACGCCGATGCGCGCGCCGGGCACCTGGCGTTCGCCGGCCTCGCCTCGCAGCTGGCGCACCGCCTCGATCAGCAGCATCAGGCCGAGCGCACCGGGATGATTATAGGAGAGCCCGCCGCCCGAGGTCATCGAGGGCAGGGAGCCGCCGGGGCGCAATGCGCCCGATTGTGCGAAGGCGCCGCCTTCTCCGAGCTTGCAGAAGCCGAGGTCCTCGAGCGCGATCAGCACGCTGATCGTGAAGGAATCATAGGGCTGGAAGACGTCGACATCGGCCGGCCGGATGCCAGCCATGGCGAAGGCCTCCGGCCCGCAGCGCCGCCCCGGCATGCCCTCCCGGTCGAGATCCGGCATCTGGGAGACCAGCCAGTGGTTCTGGCTCTGCGCTGCGCCGATGACCCGCACGGCCTTCTTGGCGGCGTCGCGGGCACGCTCTGCGGTGGTCACCACGATCGCCCCGCCGCCATCCGTGACGAGGCAGCAGTCGAGACGGGTCAGCGGATCGCAGATCGGCGCCGAGGACAGAACCTGGTCGATGCTCAGCGGCTTGCGGCTCCAGGCCTTGGGGTTGCGCATCGCCCACATCCGGGAGGCGACGGCGACTTCCGCCATCTGCTCGCGCGTGGTGCCGAACAGGTGCATGTGCCTTGCCGCATAGAGCGCGTAGCGCCCGATCGGCGCCGGCAGCCCGGTCGGAACCTCGAGCTGCTGCAGCATCGGCACGCCCATGCCGCCGGCAGGCGGCTCGCGATGGCGGGCGCGCCGACTGCGCTGGCGCGAGGCATAGGTGATCAGGGCCACCTCGCAGAACCCGGCATTGATGGCCGCGATCGCCTTGTGGACATGGGCTTCGAAGGCCGCGCCGCCGAAATCGGTGGAATCGGCGTAGCGCGGCTGGATGCCGAGATATTCCCCGACCTGGACCGAGCCTTCCTCGCCCATATAGTTGACGAAGAGGCCGTCGACGTCGCGGATCGACATTCCGGCTTCCGCCAGGGCCTCGGCCGCGGCCAGCGCGATCATCGAGAGTTCGTTATGGTCGTGGACCTCGCCCAACGGCGTTTCCGCTGCGCCGGCGATGTAGACGGGACGCATCGTCACTGGCTCAATCCTTCGGGGGTACGGGCCGCGATCAGGGCGCTGCGGCGGATCTTGCCGGACTGGTCGCGCGGCAGGGCGGAGGTGAACTCGATCGTCTTGGGGATCTTCGCCGCGGAGAGGCGCTCGCGCATCCAGGCGTAGAGTTCGTCGAGCGCGATCGTGCCGGAAGGGTCGACCGGTTCCACGATCGCGTGGACACGCCGGCCCCAGTCCGCATCGGGAAGGCCGACCACGGCGGCGTCGCCGACCGCG
Organism: Allobosea sp. P1_A7; assembly: GCF_056406775.1. Classification (NCBI taxonomy): domain Bacteria; kingdom Pseudomonadati; phylum Pseudomonadota; class Alphaproteobacteria; order Hyphomicrobiales; family Alloboseaceae; genus Allobosea; species Allobosea sp. P1_A7. The sequence continues at coordinate 7,430 of NZ_JBFTZN010000062.1, read as the reverse complement.
GCATGCTCGGTCAGCACGGCCTCGACCTCGGCGGGATAGACATTGACGCCGCCACTGATGATCAGGTCGGTGCGCCGGTCGGCGATGTAGAGGAAGCCCTCGGCATCGACATGGCCCATGTCGCCGACGCTGGTATAGCCGTTCGGTGTCGTCTTGGCCGGCGGCGAGCCGATATAGGCATAGGTCGGCCGAGGATAATGGGTCGGGCGGAAGAAGATCTCGCCGATCTCGCCGGTCGGGACCTCGTTGAATTCGGCGTCCAGGATCTTGAGGTCGCCATCGCCGGCCCGCCCGACGCTGCCGCGATGGCTAAGCCATTCCGGCCCGGAAATATGCGCGTAACCGACGGCTTCGCTGCTGCCATAGGATTCCTGCAGCTTTTCGGCGCCGATCAGGTCGACCCAGGCCTGCTTGAGCCAGACCGGGCAGATGGCCGCGGTGATGAAGATCGAGCCGATGCTGGAGAGATCGCGCGACTGGATCTCCGGCAGCCGGATGATGCGCTGCATCATCGTCGGCGCGAAGAACATGAAGCTGCAGCGATGGTGCTCGATCAGATCGACCACGCGCGCGGCATCGAAGCGCTCCATCAGGATCAGCCGATGGCCTTCGAACAGGCCGAAATGGGCCCAGGTGAAGGGTGCGTTGTGGTAGAGCGGCCCGCAGACCAGCTGGATCTGCCCGGAGCGGAAGCCGATATGGCTGATGTCGCCGATCTCGCCGGGCACGCGGACCCAGGGATGGGGATAGACGATGATTTTTGGGCGGCCGGTCGACCCGCCCGAGGCGGTCGCCTTGCCGGGATGAGCGACCCGGTCCGGCACCGGCTCCGCGTCGCGGCTGTCGTCCAGGCTGACGGCGCGGATCTCGGCATGGCTCATGTCGGCTCCCGCGCGGTCGGCGATCACGAACCTTGCGTCGAGAAGCTTCAGCGTCTCGGCGAATTCGCGCTCGGGCGCACGAGCGCTCTGGGCGACGGTGCAGGCGCCGCAGCGCCAGGCGGCAATCGCGATGGCGATGTGCTCGATGCTGTTGGGGATGCCGGTCACGACCATGGTGTCCGGGCCGACCCCGCGCTGCGCCAGCACGCGGGCGAGGCGCGTGGCGCGCAGATGCAGGTCGCGCCGGGTCACGTCCGTCTCCAGCCCGTCACGATCGACGAAGGTGATCGCCACGATGTCCGGCGCCTCGGCTGCAAGCTGTGCGAGGCGGGCGGGAAAGCTGATTTCGGCAGACATGATCGGTATCCTCGGGAAGCCTGGAGACGCGGACGCGCAACGATTTTCAGCCCGGGCCGAAAGGGCCGGGGGCGGAGGCGGGGGGCTCGCGCATGTGTCGCAGACGGGGCACGGCCTCGAGGAGGCTGCGCGAATAGGGGTGCGACGGTGCGGCGAAGAATCTGTCGGCATGGCCCTGTTCGACGAGCTTGCCGCGATACATCACGGCGACCTCGTCGCTCATGGCCCTGACGGCCGCCATGTTGTGCGAGATGAACAGATAGGACAGGCGCAGTTCCGTCTGCAGATCGCGCAGCAGATTGAGCACGAGCGCCTGGACCGAGACGTCGAGCGCGGAGGTGACCTCGTCGAGCACGATGATCGATGGGCGCACCGCGAGCGCACGGGCGATCGCGACGCGCTGGCGCTGGCCGCCGGACAATTCATGCGGCAGGCGCGAGGCGACGGTGCGGGAGAGGCCAACCGTGTCGAGCAGGCGCCCCAGTGCATTCGGGTCGCGCTCGCCGCGCAGCCGCATGCCCTGTTCGATCGCGCGGGCGACGGTCATGCGCGGATCGAGCGAGGCGGAGGGGTCCTGGAAGACGATCTGGACCTGACGGCGATAATTCTTCAGGCGGGCCCCCGCAGCGCGCGTCACGTCTTCGCCGTCCAGCATGATCCGGCCCCCAGTGAGGTCGTGGAGGCGCAGGAGCGCCCGCCCCAGCGTCGACTTGCCGGAGCCGGACTCGCCGACGAGCCCAAGCGTGCCGCCGGGCGGGATCGCGATGCTGACGCCGTCGAGCGCCAGCATCGCCCCGAAGCGCACGCGGATATCGGTCGCGGACAGGCCGGTCATGCTGCAGCCTCTGACTTGGTATCGGACTTGGTCTCGGACTTGGCGTCGGGCTCGCCATCAGGCGCGGCATGCAGCCAGCAGGCGACGATGCGGCCTGATCCGATCTCCGTCTGGGGCGGTTCCGAGCCGGCGCAGGCGCTGTGGCGGGCGGGGCAGCGCTCCTGGAAGGAGCAGCCGCGCGGAAAGGCGCCGATCACCGGCGGCTGGCCCGGGATTTCGACCAGGCGTTGTCCGCGCGGTGTGTCGAGATCGGGAATCGCGCCAATCAGGGCCCGCGTATAGGGGTGGGCGGGATCGCCGATGACCTGCTCGACCGGGCCGTTCTCGACGATCCGGCCGCCATACATCACCAGCACGCGGTCGCACACCTGCGAGATCACCGCCAGATCATGCGAGATCATCAGGATCGCGGTGCCGTCCCGGCCATTGGCCTCGCGCAGCAGTGCGAGGATCTGGGCCTGGACCGTGACGTCGAGCGCGGTCGTGGGTTCGTCCGCCACGATCAGGGACGGGCGCATCATCAGCCCCATGGCGATCATCGCCCGTTGCCGCATGCCGCCGGAGAATTCGTGCGGATACTGGTCGAGCCGCCGGCCGGGCTCGGTGATGCCGACGAGCGCGAGCTGTTCCAGCGCGAGCGCGCTGGCCTCCTCTTCAGACAGGCCGCGATGATGGCGCACGGCTTCCGTCATCTGCTCACGAATGCGCAAAGCCGGATTCAGCGAGGTGCTCGGATCCTGGAAGACGACGGCGAGCCCGGTGCCGAGCAGACGCTCGCGCAGAGCCCCGCTCATCGCCGTCAGATCCTCGCCGGTGAAGAGCATCCGGTCGGAGGAGACCCGGGCCGGATAGCCGGTGAGCCCGGCCAGCGCCATGGCGGTCAGCGTCTTGCCGCTGCCGGATTCCCCGACGAGCCCGACAGTCTCGCCACGCCCGATGCTCAAGCCTACATTGCGAACCGCCGCGATCGTCTGGGAACCCTCGGTCGGAAAGGCGACGCTCAGATTCTCGGCCAGCAGAACCGTATCCTCCCCGCCAGCGAGCCGCAGCGGTGCGATCGCGCCAGCCGCGCTGTCGATGCCGCTGCCGGACGCCAGGGAGCGGCTGCGCATGGGCTGGATCCAAAGCGCGATCGCCTCGCCGAGATAGCTGAAGATCAGGCCGGACAGGGCGATCGCCGCCGCCGGTCCGAGCGCGGCGGCAGGGTTCACGTAGATGGCTTCGGCGCCCTCGATCAGCATGCGGCCCCAGTCGAAGGCCGGCGGGTTGACGCCGAGGCCGAGGAAGCTCAGCGACGCGATCTCGACGATCGCCAGCCCAAGCGAGGTCGCGGTGCTGACGGCGAGCGTGTCGGCGATATTCGGCAGGACATGGCGCCAGAGGATCGCGATACGGCCGAGGCCGAGTGCTTTTGCGGCGGCGACATAGTCCCGCCCGACGATGGCCGAGGACATGGTGTAGCCGAGCCGCGCATAGGTCGGCACGCCGGCGAGGCCGACGCCGAGCACAGCGCCCTCGATGCTCGGGCCGACGATCGTGGTGATCACGATCGCAATCAGGATCGCAGGGAAGGACAGGGCGGTGTCGATGATCCGCGTGCCGATCGCCCGGGCGAGGCTGCCCGATAACGACAGCCACATGCCGATCGCGACGCCCAGCACGACGCGGATGGCCGTGGYCGCCAGCGCCAGGCCGAGCGAGAGCTGCGTTGCCGCGAGCGTGCGGGCAAAAACGTCGCGCCCGAGATCGTCGGTGCCGAACCAGTGTTCCGCGGAAGGCCCCGTTCCGGCGGCCGCGACATCCATCCGGCTGACGACGTCGGAGAACAGGGTGGGCGCGACGAGCGCGGTCCCGAGCAAGAGGATGGCCCCGATGCCGGCCAGCAGGGATGCGAGGTTGAGCCGTCCGGTCATGTGCGGACCGTGCTGCGTGGGTCGGCGATGGCGAGAAGCACGTCGACGATCATGTTGGTGACGAGCACGAGCAGGCCGAGCAGCACGACGATCGCCTGGACTACCGGGTAATCGGCGGTGACGACCGCCCGCACGATGGCGGTGCCCAGGCCCGGCCAGGCGAAGATGTTCTCGACGATAACGGCGCCGCCGATCAGGAAGGGAAAGACCAGGCCGGCAATGGTCAGCGCCGCCGTGACCACGTTGGGCGCGAGATGGCGCAGATAGATGCGCCAGGCGGGCAGCCGCTTGCTGCGGGCCGTGCGGATAAAATCGGCCCGCAGCGTCCGCCTTGCCTCGACCCGCACGACGCGGGCGAGATTCAGCGCCGGCCGCAGGCCGATCGCGAGTGCGGGCAGGATGACCGAGCCGGGGCCGGCGGCACCCGAGATCGGAAGCCAGCCCAGCGAGACGGCGAAGACATAGCCGAGGAAGATGCCGGCCAGCAGTTCCGGGATCGCGCCCAGCGTACCGGTCACGATGGTGAAGCCATGGTCGAGCCAGGGCAGGCGGTCGTCGCGCGTTGCGATGGCGACCGCCAGCCCGAAGCTGAAGCCGACCACCACGACGAAGGCGAGCGCGAGCCCGGCAAGCGCGGCGGTATAGGGCAGGCGATCGCGGATGAGCTCGATCACCGGCTGGCGGGTGGCGAGCGAGACGCCGAAATCCCCGCGCGCTACCCCCGCCACATAGTTCCAGAGCTGCACGGCGAAGGGCTGGTCCAGCCCGAGTTCGCTGCGCAGCTGGCTGAGATAGGCGGCGTCGGCGTCCGGCCCGGCGATGCGGCTGGCTGCATCGCCGGGGATCATCTTCACCATCAGGAAGGTCAGGAGCACGAGGGCAAAAAGGATCGCGGCGATCTGCGCGGCCTTCCCGAGCAGGAACCTGGCGAACGGTAACCTGGCGAACAGGAACCTGGAGAGCGGTCGGCCGCGCGTCATCATGCTGCGCTCACTTGCCGACGCGGATCGAGCGGATATCCATCACGAACGGTCCGCCGATGGTGAAGCGGACGCCCTTGCGCGAGAAGAAGGTGTTCACGCCGCCAAACAGCGGCAGGATGTTCATGTTCTCGAGCAGCGAGAGCTGTGCCTCGCTCCAGCGGGCGCAGCGTTCGGGGCTGTCGGGGGAGGAGGCGAGCGCCGCGGCCTGTGCCGCCGCGAAGCGGGCATTCTCGATCGTGCCGTGGTTCGAGCCCTTGCCGCTCACGAAGGGGACGACGGTATTGGCGCTCGGCATCGGCGGGCCGAAGGGGAAGACGCCGATTTCCCAATCGGGCCCGCTCATCACCGAGGCGGTCTCCTGAAGCGTGATGTTGCGCAGCTCGACCTCGACGCCGATCGCGCGCAGCGCTTCAAGGATGTATTCCGGAGCCGAGCCCTGAAGCCCGGGCTGGCCGATCAGGCGCAGCCTGAGCTTCTTGCCGTCCTTGGCGAAGATCCCATCGGATCCCGGCGCATAGCCTGCCTGCTTCAGCAGGGCCTTGGCCGCCTCCGCGTCCGGCTTCGGCAGGAGATCCGCCGTCCTGGGCTCGTAGCAGGCGACCAGGGGGCTGATATAGCTCGTTGCCGTCAGGCCGTTGCCGGCGGTCGCGGCGCGGGTCGCGAGATCGCGATTGATGGCGGTTGCGATGGCGCGGCGGACCAGCACGTCGGCCGTGGGATAGCCGTCGCGATGCTGGAACATCATGAACTGCATGCCGAATGGCTTGGCATCGAGGAAATCGAGCGCTTTCGCGGCCTTCAGCCGGTTGATGTCGCGGCCCGTGACCAGGCTGACGTCGATCGTGCCGGATTGCAGCTCGTTCGCCGCCGTCGTGTTGTTGTTGATCACGCGCACCTGGATCGTCGCGGGGCGCCCCGGGTCCTTTCCGGTCGCTCCGCTTGAATCCCAGGCATGGTCCGGGCGAAGCTTCAGCAGATAGTGCGAACCGCGGACCGAGGCCGCCTTGTCGAGCGTGTAGGGCCCTGTGCCGCTCGGTGTCGAACCGAGCGCTTCGGTATCCTTCAGACCGGAGGGGCAGACGATCGAGGCCCAGGGCATCGCCAGCCCGATCAGCAGGTCGCTGAAGGGGGCGGTCATGGTCAACGTCACCGTGCCAGCGGCGTCGTCCCCGGTGGCGGAATAACCGGCGATGCCGACGGTACGATAGGCCATCGGCGCATTGGTTTCCTTGGCACCGAGGCGGGTCAGCGCGGCGGCGGCCGCGGTCGCGGTCAGCGGGGTGCCATCGGAACAGGTGACGCCCTTGCGCAGCTTGAAGACGGTGCGGCTCGCGTCACCGCTCCACGATTCGGCGAGCGCCGGCACGGGCGTGCCCTTGTCGTCGAGCGCGACAAGGCGGTCATAGAGCACGTTGACGAGCTGATAGCCGTCCGACGTCACCGTCTTGACCGGGTCCAGGCTGTCATAGTCGGCCCCGATGCGGATCGTCGCCTTGTCGGCGGCAAAGCTGGCCGGTGCGACGCAGATGGAAGCGAGAATGCCGGCGACGACCGCGGCTGGCCCCGCGAAATGCCTCAATGACGAACTCATGCGCCTTCCCCTCTTGTTATATTGATATCTAAGATATTAGTTAGAGCCGAAGCGGGGTGTCAAGACGCGGCCCCGGTTCGTGATATGCGTGCATCGCTCGGGCAGCATCGGCCCGCGGAAAGGGATGGTCATGTTCAAGCCGGTGGCGGCGACAAGCTTTCAGGATCTGGTCTATGACCAGCTGAGCGATGCGCTGATGACGGGGGCCTTCTGGCCGGGCGAAGCGCTGAATATCAACGATCTCGCAACCCAGTTCGGGACCAGCATCATGCCGGTGCGCGATGCCGTTCGCCGCCTGGCCGCCGAACGCGCTCTTCTTGTCGAACCGCAGAAGGGGGTCCGCGTCTGGCGCCCGACGAAGTCGGAATTCGCGGAGATCACCCATGTCCGCACGCTGCTCGAAGGGGATGTGACGGCTGCCGCAGTGGCGCATCTGACGGATAAGAACGTCCGGGACGTGGCACGCGCGATCGACGAGATGAACGAGCTCGGGGTTTTCCGCAGCGAGCGTTTCCTTGTGCTGAACAAGCAGATCTTCTTCACGCTCTACGAGGCTGCGCAGCGGCMGGCGACATTGCCGATCATCCAGAGCCTCTGGCGCCAGATCGGACCGATCGTCCGTCTCTACTCGCTGTTCGAGGGGTTTCCGCCCACCGTGGAGACTTCGCTCGCCTTTGTCGAAGCGCTGCGCCGGCGCGATGGCGAGGCCGCGCGCGAGATCCGGATCAAGCAGATCCTGCGGCCATCCGAAATCCTGATGAGCCGTTTCGACGAGATCCTGGACTACCGCAACGACTCGCCCCGCCACCTGGCCCATGTGAAGCCGATCGCGAGCGCCTTGCCAGGCGAGGGGACGAAGCGGCCGGGACG
>NZ_JBFTZN010000061.1:0-28850 GCF_056406775.1 Allobosea sp. P1_A7 | reverse complement strand
GCGGTGCAAACTGGAACCATCATGGACGCCCGCTCGTTCCTCGCTCGCGTCCGCTGAAATGCTATGGGGGAATGTCATGGCGCCGCGCGCTGTCTGGAAAGGCGTTCTGAAGATCGCCGAGGTGAGCTGCCCGGTTTCGCTCTACACGGCAGCCTCGACCGCCGAGCGGATCTCGTTTCACACCTTGAACCGCAAGACCGGCAACCGCGTCCATCGTCAGTACATCGACGAGGTCTCCGGCAAGCCGGTCGAGACCGAGGATCAGGTCAAGGGCTACGACAAGGGCAACGGCGATTACGTCCTGCTCGAACCGGAAGAGATCGCCGCCGCGATCCCGGAAAGCGACAAGACCCTCACGGTCGAGACGTTCCTGCGGTGCGACGAGATCGACGAGATCTTCTTCGACAAGCCCTACTATGTCGCGCCTGCCTCACCCGTGGCGTCCGAAGCCTTCGCGCTGATCCGCGAGGGAATGAAGGACCAGAAGTCGGCCGCGCTGGCCCGAACGGTCATCTTCCGCCGGATGCGATCGATCCTGATCCGTCCTCAGGACGAGGGCTTGGTCGCGACGACGTTGAACTTCGACTACGAGGTCCGCTCGGCCGAGGACGCCTTCAGCGAGATCCCGGGCATCAAGATCGACGGTGAGATGCTCGACCTGGCCGAGCACATCATCAAGACGAAGGCTGGCAGGTTCGATCCCAAGCAGTTCGACGATCGCTATGAAGCCGCGCTGGCCGAACTCGTCCAGGCCAAGATCGAAGGCCGCAAGATCAAGCCACAGAAGCGGCCCGAGCCCTCGAAGGTCGTCAGCCTGATGGAGGCATTGCGTCAAAGTGCCAAGGCTGGCGGCGGCGAAAAGCCCGCCGCGGCGAAGCAAGCCCCGCGCAAGAAGGCGAGTTGATTATTTGCGCCGCGGTTCCAGGCTGCGCTTGAGCGCGTCCATGATGTTGACGACATTGCCTTCCGAGGCCGGACGCGGCGATGTCCTCGTCGGTTTGCGGCCCTTCTCCTTGGCCTTGATGACACCAAGCAGCTCCTCCTGGACCGGATCCTTGGCAAGCTCCGGCGACCAGTCCTTGGTGCGGGTCGCGATGAGCTTGTCCATCAGGGGACGCAGGTCAGAGTCCGGTGCGGCCTCGCCGATCCCGGCGAAATAATCTTTCTCGGGCCGGACCTCATCGCCATAGCGCAAGGTCCACAAGACGATGCCGTTATCGCGGGCGTCCAGCAGCACGGCCCGTTCGCGCCGATAGAGGACGAGCCGCGAGATTCCGACCGTCTTCGTACGCTTCATCGCTTCGCGGATGACGGAGAATGCCTCTTCCCCGACCTTTGCATCGGGCACGAGGTAATGAGGCGTGTCATACCAGATCCAGCCGACCGATGATCTTGGAGCGAAGGTCTGGATGTCGATGGTTCGGGTGCTCTCCAGTGCCACGGAGTCGAGTTCATCGTCTTCCAACATGACATAGTCGTCATCGCCCCTTGGATAGCCCTTGACCTCGTCCTCGTCGCTGACGGGCTTGCCGGTGACCGCATCGACGAAGCGACTTCGTATCCGGTTTCCGGTCTTGCGGTTGAGCGTATGGAAGCGGACCTTCTCGTTGTCCGATCGGGCCGGCATCATCGCGACTGGACAGGTCACGAGGGACAGCTTGAGATAGCCCTTCCAGAACGTCCGCGGCGCCATGGTCACATCTCCCGACACACCCGGTGAACGCGGTGGCGTGGCTGATCGTTCCCCGGCGCCGCTTTCGGCAACCCGTCAGGCAGCCGTGGCGCGCCTGCCCAGCTTCTTGATCGCGTCGGAGAGCGAGCCTGCCGCGTCGTCATAGCCTTCCCAAGCCTTGGTCGTCTTCAGCAGGCCCGGCACGGTCCGCACGGTAAAACGCTTGGGGTCGAGATCGGCTTTGACCTGCGGCCAAGTCAGCGGCATCGAGACCTGAGCGCCCGGCCGTGCCCGCGGCGACAGGGGGGCGACCGCCGTCGCCATGCGGTCATTTCGCAGATAGTCGAGGAAGATGCGGCCATTTCTGAGACGCTTGGCCATATTGACCACGTAGCGTGAGGGCTGTTCGGCGGCGAGTTCCGCGCAGATATGGCGAGCGAAATCTTTCGCCGCAGGCCACTCGATCTTGTTGCGCTTTCCAGCCGCCAAGGGCGTGACGACATGCAGTCCCTTGCCGCCTGTGGTCTTGCAGAAACTGGCCAGTCCAAGCGCATCCAGCCGTTCGCGCATCTGGCTTGCGGCCTCGATCACCTCACCGAATGTCACGCCGGGCCCTGGATCGAGATCGAAGACCAGGCGGCCCGGCGTCTCCGGATCTCCGGGCGCGCAGTTCCACGGGTGAAGCTCGATGCCGCCGATCTGGGCCGCCGCCGCCAACGCCTCGATCCGATCGATCTGGAGATAGGGCTTCTTGTCGCCAAAGACCCGGACGAGTTCGAACAGGTTCGAGGTTCCCATGCCGGCGTGGCGCTGGAAGAACATCTCGCCCGTAATTCCATCGGGCGCGCGCACAAGCGAACAGGGCCGGCCCTTGATATGGGGCATCATCCAGTCGCCGACCGCCGCGAAATATTCGGCCAGTTCCTGCTTGGAGACAGGCCGGTCATCCCCCGCATTCGGCCACAAGATCTTCTCGGGGTGGCTGATACCGACCCCCATGACAGTGGCCCTCTCGCCCCGACGGCGCGAGGATACCTGTTTCGGCTGCGGCGTCTCGGTGCCTTTCGGATCGGCGGGGAGGTCGGTTTCCACCTCATCTGCGGGCTTGTCTTCGCGCAAGCCCTTGAAGGCGGCCTGACGAGCCATGCCATCCCCGGTCCAGCCGGCAAACTCGATCTCCGCGACAAGTTCGGGCTTCAACCAGGTGACCCCGGGCTCGCGCTTTGGAGAGCCGGCCCCTTTGAAGGGCGAGGCTGTCGCGGCCGCCGCCTTCAGCTTTGGCAACAGCGCCTGCACCTTGGCGGCGCTGTAGCCCGTACCCACCCGTCCGATATAGACAAGATCCGACCCTCGATTGACGCCGACCAGAAGCGACTTGAATTTGCCGGCCGTCGTGGACCATCCGCCGATCACGACCTCGTGCCCGGCGCGGCATTTGGCCTTCGTCCAGCTGTTGCTGCGCCCTGACACATAGGGCGCATCGACCGCCTTCGAGACGATGCCTTCCAGGGAGAGTTGGCAGGCCGATTTCAGGATGGCGTCGCCGCCGGTCTCGAAATGTTCGACATAGCGCAGGATGACGCCGTCGCCGTGGTCGTCGAGAGTCTCCTTCAGACGCTCCTTGCGCTGCAGGAGTGGCAGCTCGCGGAGATCGGCCCCAACGCTGAACAGCATGTCGAAGGCGAAGAAGATCAGATCCTCCGTCCTGCCCTCCGAAATGGCGGCCTGGAGGGCGGCAAAATCCGGCGTGCCATGCTTGTCGAGCGCGACGATCTCGCCAWCGATGATGGCATCGGGCAGGCTCTCTCCCGCCTTGGCGATCGTTTCAAAACGGGAGGTCCAATCGAGCCCCTTCCGCGTCTTGAGCGTGACGGTCCCGCCCTGGACCCGCATCTGGATGCGATAGCCATCGAACTTGATCTCATGCACCCACCCGCCACCATTGGCGGGACGCTCGACACTTCGGCATAGCTGCGGCGCGATGAACGGTGGCATGGGGGCCGGGCGAGATCTCTTGGGAGATCCGGATCGTTCCGGGCTTCGTCTGCGCTGCGCGGCCAGACCCTTCCGGCTGTCCCATTCGGCGTCAGCGGCGAGGGCGTCCTTCGCGAGGAGGAATGGCTTGGGCGAACGCCCCTTGCCGGCCGCGATCGCGTCCATGCTGCGGCCGGAGGCAACGGACGTGTCGGCCTTCAAGACCGCATCACCGTCGCCATCCACGGAATGCGCGTCCCGGTGCTTGATCAGCAGCCAGTTGGTGCGCTTGCCGCCATCCCGGTCATGACGCATCCGAACGAGGACAAAGCTGCCCTCGAGGCGCTCGCCGTCCAGAACGAACTTGAGTTCGCCCTTTTCCAGTTGGCGCTCCGGGCTGATCTTGCCCTCCGGCTGCCAGTAGCCGCGATCCCAGAGCAGAACCGTCCCCCCACCATATTGCCCCTTGGGTATGGTCCCTTCGAAATCTCCATAGGGCAGGGGGTGGTCTTCCACCTCGACTGCGAGGCGCTTGTCGCCAGGATCAAGCGAGGGGCCCTTGGTCACCGCCCAGGACTTGAAGACCCCGTCCAGTTCCAGGCGCAGATCATAATGAAGCCTGGTCGCATCATGCTTCTGGATGACGAAGCGCAGGCGGTTCGATTTCGAAACCGCAGCGTCTCCGTCAGGCTCCCTGGTCTTCTCGAAATCGCGCTTCTGACGATACGCCTTGAGCTTTTCCAAGTGACACTCCGCGTTCGCGGCTGAGCTTGCACGCAAGATGCACGTCCTGGCGGCACTCCGTGCAAAGACATCACAGGAACAGGCGCGGGAAATGATTGTTCCGAAACTTCGAGACCTGCGACGTCAGGGGGCGCGTGAGGTCCAGCTGAAGCGCTATCGTGCGCGCCCCGAACCATGAACAAGCCATCCTGATCGTCAATTAACACCGGCACCTTAGGATGATCCGGAATGGATGTGAGGATCTGGAATGCAGTCGAGTTCTGTGAAGCGTGAGCCAGGCGACCTGTCCATCGTCGTTCCCGCCCAATCCGGACGGTCAGTACGCGTATCGGGTGGCGATATCATCCGCATCGTCGATCCGAAGGGGCAGCAGGTCGCCGATCTCTGGGCCTTCGTCACCTCGCCCCGACTCGACTGGCTGAGCACGGCCCAGACCCGAGACATCAACGAGCGATTGTTTCCCAAGGTCGGAGAGAGCTTCTACAGCGACCGCGGCGTTCCGTTTCTGACATTGGTCGAGGACGGGTCCCCCGGTCCGCACGACATGCTGTTTCCTGCCTGCAACCGTGAACTCTACGAGCGGGCCGGGCTGCACGATCACCCAAACTGCAGGGACAACCTGCTCTTGGCACTTCAGGAAGAGGGCGTTGCGCTACCTTTCGTACCCGATCCGGTCGACCTGTTCCAAAACTCGCCTCCGCAACCAGACGGTCGGCTTGAGGTTCTCCCGTCGATCAACCCGCCTGGCGGGTATGTCGTCGTTCGAGCCGAGTGCGATCTTCTCCTGGTCGTTACGGCGTGTTCGGTCGATTTCCATCCGACAAACGGCGAGTGCTGTACAGAAATCGAGATCGAAGTCGTTCGCAGCTCACGCACTTCGTGATGGGGTGACCAGATCGCCATGCACTGGCCAGCGGGCTCATTTGACGCAATGATCGAGCGCGGGCTGGTGAATGATCCTGCCAGCCGCGCAATCAAACGCGCACTATGGGCCAAACATAAAGGCCCTGGCTCCATGGGAGGAGAATTCCATGCTCGTCGGCGTGCCCTGCGAAATCAAGGACAATGAAGCGCGTACCGGGCTCGTCCCGTCATCCGTCCGGGAGTTGGTCCATCATGGTCACCAGGTCATGGTCCAGTCGGGCGCAGGTCTTGGTGCCGGCATCACCGATGAGGACTACGTCGCGGTCGGCGCCAAGATAGTCGACGGGCCGGAGATAATATTCGCAGAAGCCGAGATGGTGGTGAAGGTCAAGGAACCCCTGGCCCAGGAGCGAAAGCGTCTGCGGCCCGGACAGATCCTGTTCACCTATCTGCACCTTGCTCCCGATCCTGCGCAGACCCGCGATCTCATTCAATCCAAGGCGATCTGTATCGCCTACGAGACAGTCACTTCACCCTCCGGCAGCCTGCCGCTTCTGGCGCCGATGTCCGAAGTGGCGGGCAGACTCGCACCTCAGGTCGGCGCACATGCCCTGGAGAAGGCCCAAGGGGGACGCGGCATCTTGCTGGGCGGTGTGCCGGGAGTCCCGGCAGCGTCCGTCGTGATTCTCGGCGGAGGCGTGTCGGGCACGCATGCGGCGACCATCGCCATTGGCATGGGAGCGCAGGTGACGGTCGTGGACCGGTCGGCGGAGCCGCTGAAGCGCCTGGCCACCCAGTTCGGCAATGCGATCACCACCGTCTTTTCCACGCAGGCGGCGATTGAAGAGCTCGTCAGGCAAGCGGACCTGGTGATTGGTGCGGTGCTGATCCCTGGCGCGTCGGCGCCCAAGCTGGTCAGCCACGATATGATCCGCACCATGAAGAAGGGCGCCGTCGTCGTGGACGTGGCCATCGATCAGGGCGGCTGTTTCGCGACCTCAAAGGCCACCACGCACTCCGACCCGACCTATATCGTCGATGGGGTCGTGCATTACTGCGTGGCCAACATGCCTGGCGCAGTCGCGCGCACCTCCACCTTCGCGCTCAACAATGCGACATTACCCTTCGTGCTGGCCATCGCCAATCACGGCTGGCGCGAGGCTTTGAAGCAGGATCCGCACTTGCGCCAAGGTCTCAACATATGCGTCGGGCAGGTCACCTGCGAGCCCGTGGCAAGGGCTCAAGGCCTGCCATTCGTCGAGCCCCTCGCGGTCATTGATCGCGCATGAATGCAAGCAAGGTTCCGGTCTAAAGCATCGGCCCGAAAAGTGGATTGCGGTTTTCGGGGCAAAGCCGATGCAAAGACAAAGGGTTAGATCATCGGACTGGATACGATCTCCGGTCCGATGATCTAGCAGGGCAACGCTCGCCTCGGCGCGACAATGCTTGTCGGGAATCTGGCCCCTGGGGCGCGGATTGTCGGTTCAACGCGCCTTCAGCTTAGACGGACACGCCGGGAACCATTTGGCGGCGTCATCCACGCATGGATGAACTCGGATCGGGAACGATCTCTGGCTGCAATCCGATCGTCGCGTAAGTCTCCGGCAGATTATTGGGAACATCGCGGCATCTCGCCACTTATGGAGGAAAGGCCGCAGGAGCCGGACGACAATGGCTGACGCGCATGGATTTCGCAGGCCTGTCGTGGAGCCCAGCAAGCCGCGGCTCCTGCATGTTCTGGGCCCCGGGCTGATCGCTGGCGCATCTGATGACGATCCAAGCGGGATCGCGACCTATTCCCAGACCGGGGCGCAGTTCGGCTATATGACGACCTGGACGCTCGTCTTTTCCTATCCTTTGATGAGTGCCATTCAAATCATCAGTGCCCGGCTGGGACGCACCACAGGACATGGGATCGCAGGAAATCTGCGTCGGCATTATCCCGATTGGCTGGTCTATGGCGGCGTAACCCTGCTTCTTGTTGCAAACATCATCAATATTGGAGCGGACATCGGTGCGATGGCAGATGCCTTGCGCCTGCTCGTGGCTGGTCCGCAGCTCGTCTATGTCATTATATTTGGCATTGCTTGCATCCTTATGCAGGTTCTACTGGAATACAAACGTTATGTCAGTGTGTTGAAATGGCTGACGATCGCCCTTTTCGCTTATGTCGGAACCCTGTTTTTTGTAAAGATCGATTGGTTGGAATTGGGGCGGAGTCTTATACTTCCAAGCATATCTTTAAGGGCTGATTATTTGACTGCAATCGTCGCGATACTGGGCACGACGATCAGCCCTTATCTGTTCTTTTGGCAGGCCTCCCAGGAGGTCGAGGATATCATGGCGAATCCGAAGCGCGAACCGCTCAAGGAGGCGCCCCGGCAAGCCGATGACGCCAAGGCGCGCATACGGCTCGATACTTTTGTGGGTATGGGATTTTCGAATGTCATCGCGCTGGCAATCATGGTCACGGCCGCAGCCACGCTGCATGCCAATGGCGTGACGGACATTGAAAGCTCTTCGCAAGCGGCGGAAGCATTGAAACCCGTCGCTGGCGTCTTTGCCGAAGGACTTTTCGCGCTTGGCATTGTTGGGACCGGCCTGTTGGCCGTCCCCGTTCTCGGCGGATCAGCAGCCTATGCCGTCGGCGAAACACTGCGCTGGCCGACGGGGCTCGATCGCAAGCCGAAGCATGCGAAGGCGTTCTACGTCACAATTGCGGTGGCAACCCTTTGCGGAGTGGCGTTGAATCTGACGCCGATCAATCCGATCAAGGCGCTCTACTGGAGCGCCGTCATCAACGGCATCGTGGCCGTTCCGATCATGGTGCTGATGATGGTGATGGCAACCCAGCCACGGGTGATGGGCGTACAAACGATCGGCCGTGGACTGACCTTCTTTGGTTGGCTTTCGACCGCTGTGATGGCCGTCACCGCCATTGGAATGGTGTCTACCAGCCTCCTGTAGCACGGCGTGCACAGGGCGAAACGCGCGGACAACACGTCTGCAATCGCGGCAGCGGCCTGGCACACTGGCGGTAAGGAGCGTTGGGCATCTCTCCAAGGCTCCCTCTGCCGGCTTCGGCATATCGCTTCAAACCGCAGCGCCGCCGGGGGGCGCCCTGTGGACGACGCAGTCATCGACATCTGGGTGGGAAACCACGGCGAGGTTTCAGTGTCGCATCGGCTCAGCCTGGACTGGTTGAACTTCCTGTTGGCGGATTTGCGTGGGGGCCTTGGGCCCTATGTCAACGTGTTCCTCCTGACGGATGTCGGGTGGGATCAAGCGACGATCGGGGCGCTCCTGACCGTAAGCGGGCTGATCGGCATTGCCTTTCACGCCCCTATCGGCGCCTTGATCGATGCCACGCGGGCCAAGCGGGCCCTCATAGTCGGCGGGGCCTGGGCCCTGGCGACGCTGGGCGCTGCCATTGCGACGGTCCCGACACTAGCGGTTGTCTTCGTCGCGGACGTCAGCATGGCGCTGTTGGGGGCCGTCTTTGCACCGACGATTGCGGCGATCACGGTGGGAATGTTCGGGCCGCGCGGCATTGCCCGGCAACTTGGGCGCAATGCGGCGTATGACCGCATCGGCAATGTGTTCATTGCTGCACTTGCTGCGCTGATCGGCACCCATTTCGGGCAACGCGGCGTCTTCTACATGCTTCCRCTGTTTGCAGGATTGGCGACGATTGCCGCGCTTTCGATTCCCGCGAGCGCGATCGACCATCGATTGGCCCGCGGTCTCGAAGGACCGAGCCGCGACCGGGGCGGTCCCTATGCATGGCGACGGCTGTTTGCCGAGCGGCCCTTTGCGGTGCTCGCGATCGGAGCTGCATTGTTMCATTTCGCCAATGCGCCGATGCTGGCCCTTGCGAGCCAGAAGCTTGCCTTGGAGGCCAAGGGCTTCGAGACGGCCGTGACGTCCGCGGCGATCATCGTCGCCCAACTGGCGACGATCCCGATGGCTTTCCTTGTCATGCGGGCCAATCTCATCGGTGGGAAGTGGCTGCTGACGCTGGCATTCGCCGCTGTGCCTCTGCGCGGCATCTTGTTCGCGCTTGTCGATGACCCCTACTGGATGATCGGCTTCCAACTTCTCGACGGAGTCGGCGCAGGGCTGTTCGACGTGTTGCTGCCGCTTATTCTTTATGGTGCCGTCCGTGGCAGCGGTCGTTACAATATGGCTCGCGGGATCATCGGCACGATTCAGGGCATTGGCGGTGCGTCGAGCTATGTGTTTGCCGGCAGTCTCGTGGTCTGGGCCGGATACAGCGTTGCCTTTGCCGTGCTGTCCGCAGTGGGGCTGGTCGCGCTTATCCTGATGGTGATGGCAATGCCGGAAACGGTCCCCCGGATCCGGGCCGCGCAGGCTGCCGGCGGTCAAGGCGTCCGAACTTTTCCGCCCGACCGGAGTTGCTAGCTCGCCGTGCCGGCAGACGTCAGCGGCGTTTGGAGAAATCGGATGCGGATTGCGCAAGTTGCACCGCTGGCCGAGTCGGTTCCGCCGAGACTGTATGGCGGGACGGAGCGGGTCGCGTCCTGGCTCACCGAAGAGCTTGTTCGGCAAGGACATCAGGTCACTCTGTTCGCATCGGCCGATTCAACGACGTCCGCCGAGCTTGTCGCTTGCGCACCGCAGGGCTTGCGGCTTGCGGGCATTCGCGATCACACCGCGAGCCATCTTGCCATGCTTGCGAAGGTCCGGGCGCGTGCGGCTTCCTTCGACATTATCCATTTCCATCTCGATCTGCTGCAGCATGCCTTGTTCACGGATCTCGCGCACAAATGCGTGACGACGCTGCATGGCCGCTTGGACCTGCCCGATTTTCTCCCGGTCTATGAGGCCTTCCCCCAGATGCCGCTGATATCGATTTCCGATTGCCAACGGAAACCGATGCCGGCAACTGCGAATTGGCTGGCGACCGTCCATCACGGATTGGGTCCGGGCCTTTGCCCATTCGACGCGCGGGGAGGGGCGTATCTGGCCTTCCTCGGGCGCATCACGCCGGAGAAGCGACCGGATCGCGCGATCGAGATCGCCAAGCGTGCCGGCATGCCGCTCAAGATCGCGGCGAARGTCGATCCGGTTGATGAGGAGTATTTCAGGACCCGGATCTTGCCGCTGCTCGATCATCCCTCAATCGAGTTCATCGGGGAAATCGACGAGGCGCAGAAATCTGCGTTCCTCGGCGGCGCTTGCGCCCTGCTGTTTCCGATCGATTGGCCAGAGCCGTTCGGGCTTGTGATGATCGAAGCGATGGCGGCGGGAACGCCGGTTATCGCTTGGCGCAACGGTTCCGTGCCTGAAGTCGTAAGGGATGGCGTATCCGGGATCCTCGTCGACTCCATCGCTGAAGCYGTTGCCGCTGCAAAGCATAGCGTTGCCATGGATCGCTTCCAGGTCCGGCGGTATTTCGACGGCCATTTCACCGCCGCCCGGATGGCGACCGACTATCTCGACGCCTTCAACCACTTGCTGCGTTCGTCGGGGGACGCCCGAAGGGCCGCAGAATAGACGCAGAACCATGACCCAATCCGCGCGGACCTGCCAGATCTCCAGCGAGGAGGAGCAGTGGGATGAATGAGCACAGCGTCGCCGCAGGCGAGCGCCAGATCCCGCCTCTGCAGGAACAACTGGCCGAGCACGCCCTCGATGCCCACCCGTCGCTCGTAGAGCGCCCATTGCGCACACTGAAGGCAGGCGATGCGTTCGCTGTTCTCGACAGCTATGGCGACCTCGGCATCACCCCCGACACGTCGGAGGGGCTATTCTCCAGCGACACCAGGCATCTTTCGCGGCTGCAACTGTTCTTCGAAGGGAAGCGGCCCCTCCTTCTCAGCTCGGTCATCCAGGACGACAACGCGTCCTTGACGGTTGATCTGGCCAATCCTGAGATTACCCGGAAAGATGGCACGACGGTCATTCCACGTGACGCGATCGCCATCGAGCGGACCAAGTTTCTCTGGAATTCCGTTTGCTATGAGCGTGTCGGATTGCGCAATTTCGACCGCATTCCCCACGAATTCAGGCTTTCCCTGTCTTTCGCGGCAGATTTCCGGGATCTCTTCGAAGTCAGGGGCATGAAACGCGCTCATCGCGGCGAGTTCGATGTCACGGTGTCTTCACAGATTGTGCGGTTCCTCTATCGCGGCCTCGATGACCGGGTGCGCAGAACCGTTCTTCGTTTCGAACCGGGACCGATTCAATTGACGCAGGACTTTGCGTCCTTTCAATTTTCACTCAAGCCCGGGGAGCGAACCTCGCTTCTCATCGCCATTGCCTGCGATATGCTTGACGCGCCGAGCCGAGGCGTGAGGTCCGAAGCAGATGCGCCCGGCGTGCCGCCTCAAGGCTTTGCCAAGGCCTATCAGGACGCTCGCCGGGATCTGCGCGCGCTGACCTCAAACATTGCCAAGGTCGAGTCCAAGAATACCCACTTCACGGATATTGTCTGCCGCTCGACGTCGGATCTTTACACGCTCATGACCCGGAGTGCCGACGGAGTTTACCCCTATGCTGGCATTCCGTGGTTTTCGACGATGTTCGGGCGCGACGGCATTATCACGGCCATGATGTTGCTGTGGACCGATCCCTTGGTGGCGCGGGGCGTACTGCTCCAGCTGGCGAAGGCACAGGCCGTCGCCGCTGAACCCGAAGCCGATGCGCAGCCGGGCAAGATCCTGCACGAACGGCGAAGCGGAGAGATGGCCAATCTCGGTGAGGTTCCGTTCGGCTTCTATTACGGCTCCGTCGATGCCACCCCGCTATTCGTTATGCTGGCAGGCCAGTATTTTGGTCGCACTGGTGACCGGGCGACGATCGAACAGATCTGGCCGAACATCGAGGCCGCACTTCAATGGTGCGACACATTCGGAGATCGCGACGGCGACGGATTTGTCGAATACTTTCGCGAGACCGAAAATGGCCTGGCCAATCAAGGCTGGAAGGATAGCCACGATTCGATCTCGCATGCCGATGGCTCCTTGGCTCAGGGACCGATCGCCCTCGTCGAGGTTCAGGCCTATGTCTATGCCGCGAAGCAAGCTGCAGCCACGATGGCGAGCGCTCTCGATCTCGGTGAGCGCGCCCACGCGCTACGGCGTGAAGCATCGATCTTGCAGGAGCGGTTCGACCGCGCTTTCTGGTGCGAGGATATCGGCTCCTACGCATTGGCGCTGGACGGAAACAAGCGGCAGTGTCGCGTTCGGTCTTCCAACGCCGGTCATGCTCTGTTCGGTGGCATCGCCTACCCCTCGCGGGCGGCGCAGGTCGCCCAATCACTCATGAGTGAAGGGGGGTTCAGCGGCTGGGGCATTCGCACGCTCAATGTCAATGAAGCCCGCTACAATCCGATGTCCTATCACAATGGCTCTGTGTGGCCTCATGACAACGCGCTGATCGCCCTCGGCTTTGGCAATTACGGCCTGAAAGCCGAGGCTGCACGGCTGTTCGAGGCTATCTTTGATGCCGCTGCCTATCAGGAACAGCGCCGCCTGCCGGAGCTCTTCTGCGGCTTCCTGAGACGGCGTCGACGTGGACCGACTGCCTATCCCGTCGCCTGCTCGCCTCAGGCCTGGGCTGCAGCCGCGCCCTTCGCGATGCTGGCCGCTTGCCTCGGGCTGCAATTGCCGGCGGCGACGAACGAGGTCAAACTCCTGGATCCCGTGCTGCCTTCGTTTCTCGACGATGTGACAATTCGCGGGCTGAGACTTGGGGCCTCACGATTCGATGTGCGCGTGCATCGGCATGAGAGCGATGTCACGATCAATGTCCTGAAGCGGTGGGAA
This sequence comes from Allobosea sp. P1_A7, assembly GCF_056406775.1. Lineage (NCBI taxonomy): Bacteria > Pseudomonadati > Pseudomonadota > Alphaproteobacteria > Hyphomicrobiales > Alloboseaceae > Allobosea > Allobosea sp. P1_A7. The sequence continues at coordinate 15,806 of NZ_JBFTZN010000061.1, read as the reverse complement.
GACAGCAACGCTCGCGTCGTTCTGGTCAAAACCAAGTAATCCGGGCACGGGGGCTGCGCCTCCAGGACGAACTCGCCGGCGACCGAGGTTGCGCGGGTCGGTGTCCACGCTTTCCGCGCCGCAGGGAGTAGGCGATGCCTGCATTGCCTCGGTGGAAGAGGGGGTCTTTCTGGCAAGCGTCGCTTCAAATTTCCGACGTGATTTCAACCCCTTCGAGGCAAGAGTGAACGATCCGCTTCGAATCTGAACCGGATTCCATTTTCCGGCCGGATGTTCTAATCACACGCGATGGATACCGTCGCGCCACATGAACTCTTTCCCCATGTCCGCATCGTAATGGGCATGATCATCGGCCTCGGCATCACCCGGATGCTGACCGGCATCGCCGGTTTCATCCAGCATCCCGATCGTTATCGCGTCTCGATGCTTCACATGCTCTGGGTCGGCTCGATCCTGCTGGAACTCGTGCTGTTCTGGTGGTGGGAATTCGGGCTGTCGCGCATCCACAACTGGAGCTTCGGCGTCTACATCTTCCTGATCGGCTACGCGATCGTGCTCTATTTGCTGTCGGCGCTGCTGTTTCCGGACAACGTCGCTGAATATGCCGGCTACGAGGACTTCTTCATCAACCGGCGGCGCTGGTTCTTCGGCCTCATGGCGACGTCCTTCGTTCTCGACGTGGTCGATACCCTGATCAAGGGCACGGAGCGCTGGACCCAGCTCAGCGGCGATTACTTGATCCAGGTACCGATTGGCCTGGCTCTCTGTCTCGTTGCCTGTGTTTTCGCGCAACGTTGGATCCAGATGTCCATGGCTGCCGTGCATCTTGCCTATCAGGGCTATTGGATCGGGCGCATCGTCTACAACATGCAGTGACGACGCGGCCCGATCGGAACTTCAGCCGGAACGAGCCGGGTCGCGACTGCAGGCGACCTTATGGAAACCTTGCGCGCCAGTGCCTGAGCCAGGGCGCCGGCAAGGCCGGCAGCAAGGCGCTCGACCGCTCCTCGGCAAAAGGCAGGTTGATCGGCAGTGCGAGGGTTGGGTACGGTGAGCCATCGTCACTGCATACTGGCCTTATGCTGCAAACCTCCGCTCGACTGCCTGATCGGCAGTCCCTTTCCGGCAATGCCGTGCTCGTCGGACAGAAACCGGGCCGGTCATTCGTCGAGTGAAGGGCTGCTTCCCCTCCCGGTAACGTGTTAGGTTCCCGATCGATGGACGAGACGACTCAACAGCTCATTGAGATGCTTGAGGGCTCCCCGGTCCTGGTCGCCCTGTATGACCAGTTCGACCGGCTTCGAAAGGCGAACCGAGCCTTTCGCCAGGCCTATTCCATCCGCGCCAGCGAGGATCCGTCCTGGTCGGAGATCATGCGCCGGAATTTTTCGGCGGAAACCGGGACGGTCGTTCGAACCAAGAATTTCGAGGAATGGCTGATCTCGACGCAGTCGCGGCGAGGCAAGGTCGGGTACCGCGCCTACGAGACCGATCTGCATGACGGGCGGTGGCTCTGGATGACCGAGATGGTCAGCGATGACGGCTGGATGCTCTGCATCGCGAGCGTCACGACCGATCTCCATTCCGACAAGAGAACTCTGCGCCAGGACCGGGACAGTGCGGTCAAGGCCTCGTACACGGACGAACTGACCGGGGTCGCCAACCGCCGGTTCGTGATGGCCCGGATCGACGACATGCTGCTTCAGCGGCGCCTGGACAGCCGCCTGACGGGCTGCCTGGCCGTTCTCGATATCGACCATTTCAAGGTCATCAATGATCGCTTCGGGCACGCGGCTGGGGATGAAATCCTGTGCCGATTTGCCAAGGAGATCCACGCGAATGTCAGGCGCTCCGATTGTTTCGGCCGGGTCGGCGGCGAAGAATTCGTCCTGGTCATGCCCAGGACATCCGCGGACGAGGCCGCGCTGGTCCTGGAACGCATGCTCATTGTCGTTCGGGCGATGAAGCCGCTCGGCGGCCATGGTGATTTCCGCTGCACCTTTTCGGCAGGCATCGCCGAGACGGACCCGACGGATGTATCGCTGAGCCTGTACGCGCGTGCCGACAAGGCCCTCTATGCCGCCAAGTCGAGAGGCCGAAACTGCATTGTCGCGGCCGAGGGCGAAGCCGAGCGATCCCCCCAATYGATCGCGCCGTAGCGCGCAATTCTCATTCGCAACCGGGAGACCCTCGCCATCGGTCGCAACGTCGCGCGAGGATGATTTGGCGGGCGCGCGGGCCGGGCCATGACGGCGGATGCTGGACTGAAAATGCGCCGGCGGGCATGGCGACTGTGAAGCGGGCCGGCGGATCGGGACGCCGCGGGCAGCGCAGATTCCACGTTTGGAATCGGCTAGTTGGCCAAAGCATCTCTATCGGAATACTAGGCCATTCCTGCAGTAAAGGATGGTCGATTATTGAGGTTCACCGGTGTGGATTGTTGTGCAACAATTGTGAGGTGAAATGCTGACCTCGGAGGACACCATGCGACTAGGACTTGTATCCACCGCCGTCCTTGCAACCTGCCTGGCTACGTCTGCCTTCTCCGCCGATCTTCCCAGCCGCCAAGCGCCGCCTCCCCCGATCGTCTACGCTCCCGTCTTCACCTGGGCCGGATTTTACATCGGCCTCAACGCCGGCATGGGCTGGGCCGACTCGGGCAACATCACCRTTACCGGGCCGACAGCTGGCTCTTCCGGAATTCTGGGCGGCAATRGCGGCGAYGGCRCSTTCGTCGGCGGCGGCCAGATCGGCTATAACTGGCARTCCGGCGCRTGGGTCTACGGTCTCGAGACCGATATCCAGTATGTCGGATCGAACGGCAATATGTCCTGGGGGCAATACACCTGGTGGGCAAAYAATGGCGGTGGTGACGGCGGSTATTTCGGCACCGTGCGCGCCCGCATCGGTTAYGCCTTCGATCGGACCCTGGTCTACATCACGGGCGGTCTGGCCTATGGCGGCCTGAACAGCAACCCSCTGACCGGCAAYACGACAAGCAAYGCYGGCTGGACCATCGGTGGCGGYGTCGAATACGCCTTCACCAATAACTGGACSGTCAAGCTCGAAGGTCTCTACGTCGATACCGGCGAGGGCCGACAGACCCGGGTCTTCCAAAACCCCGCGGGCGGCGTGCTCCCGGCCGGAATCTATACCGCGACCACCAGTGGCGGCGGCGGCGGCGGCATCGTTCGCGTCGGCGTGAACTACAAGTTCTGAGCCGCGCATCCTGGATCTGCAAACAGCCCGGACCATGCGCCGGGCTGTTTCCGTTTCTTCGGCCTCGCGGCGGGCGGGGCGGGACTGGGCAATTCGACCGCATCGTGTCGATCGAGATGAGAGCCGGGGATTCGAGCGACGCCCGCCGATCGGCAGCATCGCAGGCGAGATGATCAATGGTGCCAATTCTGCGGCGCACCAGGCAGATCTCCCGTGACCTCGACATGGGCGGCGCCGGTCGTCGACGGAAATTCCCGATAGGAGAACCTGAGATCGAGGAGATGGCCATCATCGGTCAGCAGCTGCACATCCGCGCGGCCGAAGACGGTCTTCAGTGCGGGAAAGGCCAACCGGACCTCGCCGCAGCTGGTCACTCCGATCGGATGCTGGAAGAAACCTTCAAAATCGTAAGATGCACGGCCGATCTTGATGCCGTTGCTCATCAGGGCGCCTCGCCCCGAGATTCCACCGAGATAACGCATGATCGTTTCACTTCACGGTTCATAGGCGTGACTAGGCCTGCTTATCCTTCTCCAGGGCAGCTGTAAGTTCGATCGGATCCACGAGGATGATCTGCGAGGAACCGCGTGAAAATTCGATAGCCGGGATCTGCAGCATCGTGGAGGTCCGGCGGAAGGCTCGGAACGACACGCCCACGATCTCTTCCTCGTCGGTGACGACCCGATAGGTTCCGGCCGGCTGAGGATCCGACAGCGCGCTCAACCTGAAGGGATGGCTGAACGTGATCTCCGTTTCGGTGGTCCGGTCCGTCATGATCCGCACCTGTCATTCCCTGCCAATGCTATCAGAGCCGCCGGCTCGGCTCTCTTCCGGACGCCACGGTTATTTCAGGTTGCCGAAATGGTTCGTTTGCGTAACGCCGGCGCGGATCTGGAGTTCTTCGATCGCGCGCTCGTGACCATCGGCGCCGCGCACCCGATATTGCCGCTGTCCGTTCTCGCTCGCCGGAAGTACCCGAATGATCTCGTATTTTCCGACGCCGGTTCTGTCGAAGAAGCCAAAAGCCAAGCTGATGACATCGCCTGCCTTATAATCGGTTGTCATGACGTGTGTCCTCGATGCCCGATCCGTTGCGCGCCTGCTCATGCGTCGGCGAAGCCAGGTGACCGATGAAGGCCGCTCCGTCGTCGCGATGGCCCATGATCACAAGATCCACGACGTCTCCGTCATCCTGAATCAGATGAATCGGAAAGGCGAACTGGAGAGGGTCTGCCCGGCTCAGGTTCGCGACAAGATGCCCGGAGCACATGTCCTTGGCAGTCCGTGACGTTCTGAAGCTGAATGATGCCGGCTGACGCGTGCCGTTGCGCCAGATGATCTGGCCATTGCCTTGCAAGACGAAAATCCAGTGCCGACCGGCGCCACAATGACACCGCGACCCGCTCTCGGTTCAGTGCGAAGGGAGGCGACAATCCACTACGCGCTTCTTTCAGTCGCTAAGCAAGTGCGAAGGCCGCGTCATCTTCGCACATACATCGATCCAGGCCCTCGGTCGATTGTCTCAACCCTGATTTGCTTGATGATTTCAATTCTGCCGGTCTGGCCGAAGGCATGACATATGACGACATCGATGCTTACTTTGAGCCAGGCGCGGGCGGAATCTTTTTCCAGCCTGCGTAGCCGGTTTCTCTCGCGAGCCCGTGCCCGGAAGACTTCCTAGCGTTCCATGGCGCCCATCAGCGCAGCGATCCTGATCGTCGCGAAATTGCAGAACGTATCGGAGACCGCGTAGGGCAGGACGATGTGGTCGTTATGGCGTATCGCGCCGCAGGTGTAGACGACGTTGGGAACATAGCCTTCGCGTTCGGACGGCTCCGGCCGAACCAGCGGCTCGCGGGACCGCGCGAGAACCTTCGACGGATCCTGCTTGTCGAGAAGAACCGCTCCGATCGCGTATTTCCGGACGGGCCCGACACCATGGGTCAGTAGCAACCAGCCCTCGTCGAGCTCGATCGGCGACCCGCAGGTGCCGATTTGGACGAACTCCCATGGGAATTGCGGTTTCAGGATCACGACACCGCCGTTCCAGGTGAAAAGATCATCGGAATAGATGAGATAGAGGTTCTCGTTGTCCTGCCGCGCGATCATGGCGTAGCGCCCGTCGATCTTCCGAGGGAACAGCGCCATGCCCTTGTTCGTCGCGGCCGTCCCCCGCAGGGGTGACAGCCGAAAGGACAGGAAATCGCTGGTCTCGATCAGTTCGGAGCGGATCGCCCGGCCGTTATAGGCCGTGTAGGTCGCCCGAAACACCGTCCTCCCATCTTCGTCGAACGCGACGAAGCGCGCGTCCTCGATGCCGTTCGACTGAGAGGCGGTAATGGGAAAGATCACCCGTTCGCTGATGTCGCCATCGGGCGAAAAGACGACCTCGACATCGTCGCCATCGAGACGCGCCATCCGGTTGCGCAAGGTGGCGATCGAGGCCAGGCGCGATGTCGGATCGACGCTGACGCTGCCATCGCTGGCGATCGAGCCGGAGCGGAACGTCAGGGACGAGATATGGCCCTCGCCAACGGCGCGTACGCTCAGGATGAAGCGGCGCCCGCCTGGAGGAGCGCCGGACTGATCGGGGTGGGAGACGATGCTTGGATTGAAGAGAGCCGCTGCCTCGAACGAATATTCATGGAGGAAATAGGCGCCGACGAGCTGACGCTGAATCCTGGTGAAGTCGCAATGCGTCGCGAAGGCGTCCTCCATTTCGTCGGCGCGCTGCTCGAATTTTTCCAGCAGGTTGCGGTGCCGGCCTTTGAAATTCTCCAGCACGTCGGCGAGCAGGCCTTCGGCCGTATCGCAATCCAGCGTCAGGACCCGGTCGACGATATGGTTCGCCCGGGTCTTGTCGACGGGGTTGAGGTCCCTCGGCTCGGTCGTGGGACCGAACCGGCGCACGACGACTCTGGAGGGATCGGGGCGCAAATACAGGGCCTGGCGGTTCAGGAAGGCGGGTTGGGACAATGCGACCCCAGTCTGTTTGTGCGCGATCGCCGAAGGCTCAGGCATGCAAGGCCCGAAGCGGCGCCAGTTTCGGGCGGTCCCCGCTGATGCGGGCCTGCTGGCGAATCTCGGCGAGGCTGAGAAGATAGGATACCACGGATTCGCCCCCGCGGTTCTCGTTTGCGCGGTCGCGGTGCAGGCCGTCCCGGCAGGCGCCGGTATCAAGAWCGACCAGCGGCACCGAGAGGTCGTTGTGGCCGAGGAACCAGGCGAAGGCGCGTGCGGCCTCGGTCCGCCAATGCGGATCGCCATCGGCCCGACAGGCTGCGAGGCAGGCCGAGATTGTCGCCGTCGCCTCCAGCGGCTGCTGATCGAAGGACCTCGGTGCACGGCGCTTGTCGCCGAAACTGTCGGAGCCGACAGGCCTGAACAAACCCGCGGGCGTCGTCTGCAGATCCGCGAGCCAGCGCAGCGACCGCAACCCGGCCTCGAGATAGGCTGGGACCTTCATGGAGGTACCGGTTGCGATCAGGGCCTGGGGCAGGCGCGCGTTGTCATAGGAAAGCCCGTCCTCGAACCACACCCAGTTCGGTGTCTCGACTGCCGAGAGCAGGGCGAGCAGGCGATCGGCCAGCAGTGGGCGCAGCCAGATGGCGGTCGGCGGCGCCCCGGCGACGGCGCAATAGGCGTCGAGGCCGAGCAAGGTGAAGCCCCAGGCGCGGGGCGAGGTGAAGCTCTCGACGATGGGCAGGGCTTGCGCGAACAGGGCGGCTGCCCATTGCCGGCGCGACGGGCTGACATCGCTGCGCGCGCATTCGCCCAGCGCCCAGAGCGTCCGGCCATGACTGTCCTCGGAACCCGTATCTTCCAGCCAGCGCCGGTCGAAGCTCATGAAATTGCGGAAGCGTCGCGTGTCGGGATTCCAGGCGTGTTGGACGAAGGATGCGTAACGCGCCGTCAGCGCGTCCGTAAGCTGCCGTTCGCCGGTGCTGCTCAAGGTGCAGGCGAGGAGTAGCGCGCGGGCATTGTCATCCACGCAGTAGCCATGCGCGCGATCCGGCACGGAATGGACGGCATGCTGGAACAATCCGGTATCGTCGCACATGGACAGGAGATGTCCTGTCTGCATCTCCGGAGGCGCAGGAATCTGCGGCGAGGGCGTTGCCATGATGGGGCTGGCGACGACGCTCAGCACCCGGCCCCGACGCGCCGTCTCAAACGCGGCGAGATAGCGCTTGGCCGTTCGWTCCCAGGTCATCGAACGGCTGCTGGCATAGGCACGCAGCCGCATTGCCTGGCGCCTGTCGACATCGGTCAGCAGTCCCGCGATCTCGTCGCCGATGGCAACCGCATCGCCGAAGGGCACCAGAATGCCGCGCCCATCAGCGAGCAGTTCCTGGGCGTGCCAGTAGGGCGTCGAGACGACGGCTTTCCCGAGGCCGAAACTGTAGGCCAGCGTGCCCGATGTCATTTGCGCCTCGTTGAGATAGGGCGTGACATAGACATCGCACATCGAGATGAAGCCCAGTAGCGTCGCCTGATCGACGAACTGGTCGAGGAAGACCACATGATCCTCGACGCCGAGTTCGCGCACGCGGCTCATCAGGCTGGCGCGATAAGCCTCGCCCTGGTCGCGAACGAGATTGGGATGCGTTGCACCCAGAACCACATAGACCGCATCGGGGCGACGCCGCAGGATCGCCGGCATCGCGTCGATCATCACCTCGATGCCCTTGTTGGGCGACAGCAGACCGAAGGTTAGGATGACGGAGCGGCCACTGAACCCGAGCCTGGCCTTGGCGTCGTCAGGTGCGAGAAAGGCGACGTCGGGAATGCCGTGCGCGATCACCTCGATCTTGTCAGCGGGGAGTCTGTAGACTGTCCGCAGCAGGTCGCGGCCCTTCTCGGCCATGACGACGATGCGCGTCGAGGCGTCGACAATCTGTTCCATGACATCGCGCTGCACCGGCGTCGGCTCGGACAGGACGGTGTGGAGTGTGGTGACCACCGGCGTCTTCAGCCGCGACAGCAGCGCCATGATGTGGCCGCCGGCCTCTCCGCCGAAGATGCCGAACTCATGCTGGAGCGAGACGATGTCGAACCGCCCGTCATTCAGGAAGTCGGCGGCCCCTGCATAATCCTCCAACCGGTCGTCGCCGACCTGATAATGGACGGAGCGTGGATAGTCGTAAGCATGACCATGGTCGTTCATGGCCACGATCGAGGTTTCGAGATCCGAGCCCGACAAGGCGACCGCCTGTTGCAAATCCGTCGTGAAGGTCGCGATTCCGCAGCGACGCGGAAGCGAATTGCCGATGAAGGCAATGCGGTGGAGCGGGCTCATGGTCGGGCCTCCGTGAAGGGGTTGGACGGACCCGCCAGCGCCGGGAGCGGCAGGGGCGGCTGGGAAACGGCGTCGCCTGGCGCATTCGCATCATGCGCAGAGACGGCATGCAAAAGGTCGGGGCAGGGGCTTGTCGCGTCATAGGCCACCAGACAGGTCAGGCCTTCGCGCCCCGCCTTGATGCGCATGCTATCGGCCTCGATGAAGCAGCCCTCGCCGGCGACTGCTTGGAACGCCCCGAGCCTGGCGGTGCCAGCGATGATGACCAGCCAGGTCTCTCTGCTTGCACTGAGGTTCCAGACCGATCCCGAAGCCAAATCAAACCGCTCGAGGACGAAATACGGGCTCGCGACGAGCAGGGTCCTGCCATCGCCAAGATGCCGCACTGGGGCTTGCCCTGCGGCGGGCCCGGCCTGGGCCGCTGCAACGCCGTGCTCGATGTGAAGTTCGCGTTGGCGGCCATGGTCGAACAGGCGGAAGGTCGTGTCGCTTCGCTGCTGGATTTCCGCGAGGACAAGCCCGGGGCCGATCGCGTGGATCGTTCCGGCCGGCACGAAGATGACGTCGCCCTTGCAGGCCTTGCGCCACTGCACGAGGTCGGTGATGGAGCCATCCTCGATGGCGGCCCGCAGTTCTGCGGGCGTATGGGCCGATTTCAGCCCGACGCCGATCGTGGCATCCGGTGTCGCGGAGAGAATATACCAGGCTTCGGTTTTGCCGTGAGGGAGCCCCATAGCTTGCGCGAAAGCGTCGTCCGGATGCACCTGGATCGACAATGCCTCGCGCGTGAACAACAACTTGAGCAGCAGGGCGGGCTCGGCCGCGTGAATGTCGCGGCGTTGAAACCAGAGTTCACCGATGGCGACGCCGTCATGCGCGACCTCGCTCCAGGGCAGGAGATCGGTCGACCCCCAGGGTTTGGGCATCGCATGTACACAGGCCTGTTCGAGCGCCATATCGGTCTCCTGGTGCGCATCGCCAGTGATCGAGCGACGGCTGTCGATCGATGCGGCAATGGTCGGCGACGGCTTTCAATGGCGCCTGGCGAGGGACAAAAGGCCCGCCGCAGGCAGCATCATGCGCTCGTTGGGCGCATCGAACAGGCCACATACCGCTCCAACGCTGGAACAGGACTGCGGCCCGGATAGCAGGATGATCGCGCGTCGCGCGGTCCTCGATGGATCAGGTGCTCCGCTTCATGGGAGGACCTGCGCGCCAGGGCTGAGACCGGCTAGCACGGCTCGGTTCTTAGCAAGGGTGCGTGCAGACGGATCTCATCATCCATTGCGCGTCGCCTCGAAAGGCACATGCCCTCATTCGGCAGAGCTGCACGACTGACGCCATGCCGGAACACGCGGCCCGCAGCATAAAGTCTGGCCGCACACGATCGTTCCCGGCCTTGCCCTTGAGCTGGCCCCAAGCGGCCGGCGCACACCAAGGAGTGTCGCCACCAAAATAATGGCGCTTCCTGACATGAGAACAATTCACTACGGACGAGATTTAACCTAAATTATGAACTGGATTTGAAAAGCATCAAGAAAGTTGATTGCGCCGCTATATAGCGTGAATATCTCAGGAAAGATCCATAATTATTTTTGGGATGATGCCGACGTTCAGGATGGGATCCAATATTGGGAGATTGGATCGAGGTTTTTCAATTCAGTATGAGGGCCAGCGTGCCGCCWTGGTTGGCATGGCGGCACCCCTTCGAGACCGGAATCGGGAAAGATCGGATGGATCGGCAAGACGCAGCAGAGCCCGCGCAGTCCGACTTGCCTATGGCCTTAGGGCGACGGCGAGGTCCGGCCGATCCGTTGTGAAGGCGCTTACGCCCGCGGCGAAGGCCTGCTTGATGTCCGCCTGCTCATGCACGGCAAAGAGCCCGTAGCGGATCGCCTCACGCCGGCAGATCTCCGTGTCGGTGTCCTGGGCTTGCGAGATGCGCACCGCAATCTCAGGAACGCCCGCCATGCGAGCCTTTCGGCACAAGGCGCCAAGATCTCGCGTCGGCGCGGCGAGCGTCTTCTCGGCGATCAGCCAGATCAATGGCGTGGCTGGCGCCAAGCTGGACAATTCTTCCAGCGTCGCGATGTCGAACGCGGTGAAGGTCGTCCGGTCGAGCAGGCGCCTTTCCGTGAGCACTTCGACGATCTGGGCCTCGATCCCGGGATAGCGGCTGCCGTCGTGCCGGTTCTTCAGCTCGATGCGCAGCTTGATGCCGCTCGGCTCGAGAATGTCGAGCACCTCGTCAAGGGTCGGAATAGTCTCGTCGCTTGTGCGCAGCAGCGCCACCTCCCGGAGCTCGGCCCAGTCCTTGTCCGCGATCGCTCCGGTGCCGGCAGAGGTTCGGCCGAGCAGCGGATCGTGATGGACGACCAGCACGCCGTCGCGACTGCGATGGATGTCGAACTCGATGAAGTCGACAGCCATCGCGGCGGAGTTGCGGAAGGCGAGGCGGCTGTTCTCGGGCCAGAGTCTGGCGCCGCCGCGATGAGAGGCGATGTCTGTCATGTCACCGTCACAGTCCAAGGGGTTTTCTGCGTTGCAAGATAAATTGCGATATCAAGGTTCAGCAATTTATCTTGCATAGCTCCGAAGAGCTTGTCTACCTTGGGCGGCATGGGGAGGGTTGCATGAGCCTGACGGAGATTATCGCGGCGCACCGGGACGAACTGACCGAAGCCGATCGGCGGCTGATCGAGGTTCTCCTCGCTGACCGGACAGCCGGCAGCTTTCTGCCGGCGCACAAGGTCGCAGGGCAGGCCGGCGTGCATCCCTCGACTGCGGGCCGGCTCGCGCGCAAGCTCGGCTTTGCCACCTATCGCGACATGCGCGGCGCCTTGCAGGACGCGGTCGTCGCCGATCTCGACGCGTCGGGCGAAATCCGTGCCCTGAACGCGCTGGCTGCGCAGATTTCGGATGCCGATATCATTGCCGCCGCCGGTCTGCTGCGCGACGCCGGGCGGATCCTGGTGGTCGGCGAGGGGCATGCGAGCAGCCTTGCCGACCTGTTCGTGCGCCGTCTCGTCAGGTCCGGCTACAGGGCGGCAGTGGTCGCCCATGCCGACTGGCAGGCGGCTGACCAATTGCTCGGCCTCGCCGCCGGCGATGTCGTCGTCGCCCTGGTCTTTCGCCACGAGAGTCCGGCGGCCGCGCGGATCATCGCCTATGCGCAAGGCATCAATGCCGGAACGCTCTTGATCACGGACCGGCGCACGGGTGTGCCAAATTGCGACGCGCAACTCGTTGCCGACCGTGGCGAGCAGGGCGAATTCCATTCGCTCACCGTCCCGATGGCGATCTGCAACACCCTGATCCTGGAACTGTCGCGCACCGACCGCGGTCGCTCGCTGAAGACGCTGGCAAAGGTCGAGACGCTGCAACGGATGTTTCGCGGCAAGCCGGGATAGCGGCTGCGGCGTCGCGCGTGATCGGACGACTGAACAAGGCCCCCGTAGTGGGGCGACCCATGGGAGGATGCAATGGCAAGAGCGATGAAACGCAAAGCCGGGCTTTGGGCTGTGCTTGGCGCGGGGCTGGCAGTGTCCGTGCAGCCGAGCGCGGCGGCAACAGAGCGGCCGGCCCTCACGGTGGCCGTGAACGAACTTGCGCGCTCGCTCGACCCCGGCGAGAACACCGGCAATGTCGACGTCCGGGTCTATTACTCGATCTTCGATACGTTGATCCGGCGCGATTTCGCGCATCCGACGGCAGACGGCGGTGCAAAACTGGTTCCTGGGCTGGCGGAAAGCTGGTCCTGGAGCACGCCGWCCACCTTCGACATGAAGCTGCGCCGCGGCGTCGTGTGCCATGATGGCAGCCCGTTCAACGCCAATGACGTGCTGGCGACGTTTTCTGCCGACCGGCTTTGGGGGGCGAAGCCCTATTATCCCGATGGCCGCGTCTATTTCGGCAATTTCACCAATGTCGAGAAGCTCGACGAATTTACGATCCGGATCACGACGGCCCAGCACGACCCGATCATCGAGCACCGCCTGTCGAGCTACATGTCCTTCGTCATTTGCGACGAGGCCTGGAACAAGTTCAGGACGGAGGGTGTCGAAGCGAAGACCTGGATGGATCAGGCGGCCAAGGCGCTGCGCTGGAAGCCCGTCGGCACAGGCCCCTATAGCTTCGTCGACTACCAGAAGAACGACCGCATCACGCTTGCCGCGTTCGATCGCTATTTCGAGGGCGCTCCCGCCGCGAAATCCATCACCTTCCGCTCGGTTCCGGAGGTCGCAGCCCGTGTCGCCGGTCTCGTCGCGGGTGATTTCGATATCGCCGTCGAGATCCCGCCGGACCAGTGGGACGGCCTCAAGCGCTACAAGGATGTCACGCTGAAGACGGAGCCCCTGGAGAACAGCCATGTGCTCCAGTTCAACACCAACGACCCGGTGCTCTCCGACAAGAAGCTGCGCCACGCGATGAGCCTGGCGATCGACCGCAAGGGGCTGATCGACGCCCTCTGGAAGGGCCAGACCTATGCGCCCAACGGCCACCAGCTGCCGAGCTTCGGGCCGATCTATGTGAAGGAGAACAAGGGCTATTCCTACGATCCCGTGTTCGCCAGGAAGCTCCTCGCCRAGAGCTCCTACAAGGGTCAGGAGATCTCCTACCGGCTGATCCCGAACTACTACCTCTATAATGTCGAGGCCGCGCAGGTCATCCAGGAGATGTGGCGCGCGGTCGGCATCAATGCGCGCATCGATTTCGTCGACAGCTTCAAGGATGTCCGCAAGCCCGGTGCCCAGGTCTTCGCCTGGTCGAACACCTATCGCGTGCCTGATCCGGCAGGCGCGATCCTGACCCTGTGGGGCCCCGACACCGACAACCAGAACACCTGGAAATACTACGGCGCGAGCGCTGCATTCAACGAGGCCGCCAGGGAGCTGCTCGCCGAGACCGAAGAGACCAAGCGCAAGGCGCAGTTCGCGAAGCTGCTCGTTGCCTTCGAGGACGATATGCCGATGACGATGCTCTACAACCCCGTCACCGGCTACGCGCTGAAGAAGGGCATTAACTGGACGCCCTATAGCCAGTACTACATGGACTTCCGCCCCTCGAACCTGTCGATCGGCGCGAAGTGACGGACACGGGCCGCATCACGGAAACCGGCGAGGGGAGCGACACGCTCCTCTCCGTCGAGGATTTGACGGTCGGCTTCCGCACCGCCGCCGGCTATGCCGACATCCTCCATTCCGTCTCGTTCTCGGTCCGTCGCGGCGCCACGACATGCGTCGTCGGCGAGAGCGGCAGCGGCAAGAGCGTCTCCTGCCAGGCCGTGCTCGGCTTGCTGCCGCGGAACGGCCGGCGCGTCGGCGGGCGGATCCTGTTCGAGGGGCGCGATCTCGCCCTGGCGAGCGAAAGCGAGCTGGAGACGATCCGTGGACGCGGCATCGGCATGGTATTCCAGGRCCCGCTCGGCTCGCTCAATCCGCTGCACACCGTCGGCACGCAACTGCGCGAGACCCTGCGGCTGCACAGCTCGCTCTCCGAGTCGCAGCGCCAGGCGCGCGAGCTCGAGCTGCTGCGGATGGTCGGAATTCCCGAACCCGCACAAAGATTGGCATCCTATGTCCACCAGTTTTCCGGCGGCATGGCGCAGCGCGTGATGATCGCGATGGCGCTGGCCTGCGAGCCGCGCCTGCTGATCGCCGACGAGCCGACGACGGCACTCGACGTGACGATCCAGGCGCAGATCCTCGACCTGCTCAACCGGCTCAAGGCCGAGCTGGGCATGGCGATCCTGTTCGTCACCCATGATCTCGGGGTTGTCGCCGAGATGGCCGACGATGTCGTCGTGATGCGCCACGGCCGCGTGGTCGAGGCCGGCCCGGCCGAGCGCATCCTGCAGGCGCCGGAAGCGCAATACACGCGCGAGCTTCTGGCCGCGATGCCGCGCCTCGATGTCTCCGCGCCGGTCTATCGCGAGCGGGTCGCCTCATGAGTGAACGGTCGGAACCGCTGCTGCGGGTCTCGAAGCTGCGTCGCCATTTCGGCGGCGGACGCTCCTTCTTCCGGTCGCACCGGACGATCCGCGCCGTCGAAGATGTCTCGCTCTTGCTGCGGGTCGGCGAGACGCTCGGCCTTGTCGGGGAATCCGGTTGTGGCAAGTCCACGACCGGCCGGATGATCGTCGGGCTCGAGCGCCCGAGCGGCGGCGAGATCGTCTTCAAGGGGCGCGATCTTGCCGGTTTGAGCCCGGGCGACTGGCAGCGGCAGCGCCGCGACATCCAGATGATCTTCCAGAATCCGCAATCGGCGCTCGATCCGCGGCTGAGCATCGGCCGGCAGATCCGCGAGCCGCTCGACCTGCACGAGATCGGAGATCGGGCCGGGCGGGATGCCGAGGTCGCGCGCCTGATGCGGGCGGTGGCCCTCCCGCCGGAAACGGCCGGACACTTTCCCCATCAGATCAGTGGCGGCCAGGCGCAGCGCGTCGTCATCGCGCGCGCGCTGGCCATGAAACCCAGCCTGATCGTCTGTGATGAACCGGTCTCGGCGCTCGATGTCTCCGTTCAATCGAAGGTGACCGAACTCCTGCGGGAGCTGCAGGAGCGGTTCGACATCGCCTATCTCTTCATCTCCCACGATTTGCGCGTGGTGAAGCAGCTCTCGCACCGCATCGCCGTGATGTATCTCGGCCAGATCGTCGAGGAGGGGCCGACGGATCCGGTCTACCGGCAGCCGCTGCACCCCTACACGATGGCGCTTCTGGCCGCGATTCCCGATCTCTCCGCGCCCAGGCGCACGCGATCGGCCCGGCTCATGGGCGATCCGCCGTCGCCTGCCAATCCGCCCCCGGGCTGTCATTTCCACACCCGCTGCCCCTATGCCCGCCCGCGTTGCTCCGCCGAGATGCCGGTGCTGCGGGAAGTCGAGGGTGGCCGCAGCGTCCGCTGCCATTTCGCCGAAGAACTGAGGGCAGAATCGTGAACCGGCCGCTTGTCATTGCCCATCGCGGCCACTCCGCCGGCTACCCGGAGAATACGCTGGAGGCCTATCGGGCGGCGATCGCCGCCGGGGCCGATCTCGTCGAGACCGATGCGCGCCTGACGGCGGACGGCGTCGTCATCGCCGCGCATGATCCGGATCTGGCGCGGCTGGCAGGCAGCACGGCGGCCATCGCGACAACAACCCACGCGGAGCTGGCGACGATCGCGCGCTCGAGCGGCATCCGGCTCGCGACCCTGGCCGAGGCGCTCGCAGCGATCTGCCCGCATCGACAGGCCCTGATCGACGTCAAGACGCAGGATCTGACGATCATCAACGCTGTGATCGCGGT
>NZ_JBFTZN010000060.1:0-24587 GCF_056406775.1 Allobosea sp. P1_A7 | reverse complement strand
GATGTGCATCATCTGCTGTTCGACGGGGAAGGCGTAGTAGGATTTCTTGCCGGCCTTGTTGTTCATCAGGAAGGTCGTCGCCAGCGCCTGCGGCTGGAACTCTGCCTTCATCGGCTCGATCACGTCGGTGACGTCCTCGAGCTTGCCGTCGAAGGCCCATTTCCCGGTCGTGCGGAAATCATAGGTGGTGCAGAAGCCGACATCGGGAGGCGTTCCGGCCTCGACGGCGCCGACCGACTTGGTCACGCAATCCTCAGTCGCATAGAGCGAGAGATCGACCTTGACCCCCGTCGCTTTCTGGAACTTGTCGACCACCGCGAGCAGGGCATCGTCCTCGCCCTTGTAGAATCCCTTGGTGAACCAGACCGTCACCGTCTCCTGCGCAACGGCGGCGCCGGACCAGCCGGCGGCGATCGCCGCGAAGGCTGCACCGGTCACGAGATAACGCATGGATTTCATTGAGAACCTCCCATTTCAAACGTTTAAATCTGACGTTTTGGTACGCCTTCACCGAGGAGACTAGTCGAAAACCCGTTCGACAAACAAGCCGGGCAGATGCGGGAAATTCGGGCAGACCGGGCCGTTGGCCCGGTGGCGCATCACCACCTTGTGGAGCAGTTGCACTGCCGCAAGCGGCCCCGGTGATGACAGGTCACGGATGTGTCATATACGCGGTCTACCGCGAGTGCCGGAGGCCGGCCGGCCGACGGACAGGAGAGAAAGACAATGCATTCGAAGGCGATGATCGCTCTGGCTGCGACGGGCCTTGCCCTTTGCCTGGCCCCTCTCGCTGTCCAGGCGGCCGAGGGCAAGCTGGTTCTTTACACCAGCCAACCCAATACCGACGCCCAGCAGACCATCGATGCCTTCAAGGCGAAATACCCCAAGGTCGAGATCAGTTTCGTGCGCGACGGCACACCGCGCATCATGGCCAAGCTCAGGGCCGAGATCGAGGCCGGCGCGCCCCAGGCCGATGTTCTTCTGATCGCCGATTCGGTGACGATGGAKGGGCTGAAGCAGGAGAACCGGCTGCTGGCGCATGAGGCCGCCGCGACATCGGCCTATCCCGCCGGCATTCACGACCCCCAGAAGATGTGGTTCGCGACCAAGCTGATCACCACCGGCATCGTCTACAACACCAAGGCGGGACTGAAGCCGACCAGCTGGCTCGACCTCGGCAAGCCGGAGGTCAAGAACCTGCTGGCCATGCCGAGCCCCCTGAACTCCGGCGCAGCTTTGATCCACACCATGACGCTCGCGGGCAACCTGCCCGGTGGCTGGGGCTATTATGAAACCCTCAGGAACAACGGTGCGCTGGCAGCAGGTGGCAATGGCGACATCCTGAGGCAGGTCGCGACCGGCGAGAAGCTCTACGGCATGATCGTCGACTTCATGCCGATCCGCGAGAAGGCCAAGGGCGCGCCGGTCGAGTTCGTGTTCCCGAGCGAGGGCGTCTCCGCCGTCAGCGAACCGGTCGCGATCCTCAAGAGCACCAGGAATCCGGAGGCCGCCAAGGCGTTCGTCGATTTCCTGATCTCCAGGGATGGCCAGGAACTTGCCCTGAAGCAGGGCTATGTCGCGGCACACCCCGACGTTGCGCTGCCCGCGGGCTATCCCGAGCGCGCCGCCATCAAGCTGATGCCGTTCGATGCGGCCAAGGCGCTGGCCGACGAGACCGCGGCGCGCAAGCGCTTCAGCGCGATCTTCGAGTAAGCCCAAGCCAGGCCGGACGCAGCATGACCCTCGTCGCCCGCTCCGACCGGCCGCATATCGGGCAACCTCGGTTCCTGCCGGGGTTGCACCTGCCTTCAGGGCTCGGGCTGCCCGTGCTGGTGGCGCTTTGCGTCCTGGTCTTCGGTGGCCTTCCCTTCCTGCGCCTCCTGCTCGCCGCTTTCGCGCCCGGCGGCCGGTTCATGCCGGGTGCAGCCCTCGCCGAAATCGGCAGCCGGGCCGCTCTCACCGCGACCTTGCACAGCATCGAGACCGCCGGTCTCTCTGCGCTCGGCGCCTTCGCGATTGGCGGCGCCGTCGCGATCCTGCTCGCGGTGACCGATATACGCGGCAAGCGTCCGCTGGCCTTCGCCTTCGTCTTCTCGATGATGATCGCGCCGCAGGTGGCGGCGCTCGCCTTCCTCAGCCTGACCGCCCCCCACTCTCCCATTCTTGGCGCGCTCGGCCTGACACCGGCGCCGGGAACCCCCAATCCCCTGCTGGGCCGCGGCGGGATCATCCTGGTCATGGCGCTGCATCATGCGCCGCTGGTCGCGATCACGCTCTGGAGCGGGCTGCGCAGCATCCCGCATTCCCTGGTCGAGGCGGCGCAGCTCGAAGGTGCGGCGCCACCGACGATAATCACCCGCATCCTGCTGCCGGTGCTGCGCCCGCAGATCGTCGCAGCCGGGTTGATCGCCTTCGTCGCCGGCATCGGCAATTTCGGCATTCCTGCACTGCTCGGACTGCCGGTGAACTATCTCACCCTGCCAACCCTGATCTACCGGCGGCTTTCGAGCTTTGGACCGGCGGGGCTGCCGGATGCCGCGGCGCTGTCGTTGCTCGTCGCGCTGGTCGCCGGCCTCGGCATTCTCGCAAGCATCCTTGCGACGCGCCGCGGCGGCAAGGTCGAAATCGAGCGCCCCTTGCAGCCCTTCTGGTCTCTCGGCAGCGCCCGTCCCTTCGTTACGGCCGGTCTCTGGCTCCTGATCGCCCTTAAGCTCGGCCTGCCCTTCCTCGCCTTGCTCAGCGAGGCACTGACGCCAGCGCTCGGCGTCGCGCTCTCCTGGCAGAGCCTGACCTTCGACAAGTTCACCGAGGTGCTGCTGCGCCAGGACGTGACAGCGCGCGCCTTCCGCAATTCCTTCCTGTTCGCCGGCACCGCGGCGGTGATCCTTGCGCTGGCCTCGATCGCCTTCGCCTACGCGCTGGAGCGGCGAATGGGCAAGGCGAGGCGTGTCGTCGAACTCGTCATCGAACTGCCCTACGCCTTGCCCGGCGTGGTGCTCGCCATCGCCTGCATCCTGATGTTCCTGAAGCCGCTGCCGCTGATCGGCGTCAGCATCTATGCGACGCCGTTCATCATCCTCTTCGCCTATCTGGCGCGCTTCCTGCCGCTGGCGCTGAAGGCCCCGATCGCGGCGATGGCGCAGATCGAGGCGCATCACGAAGAGGCGGCGAAACTCGACGGTGTCACGCTCTGGCAGATGCTGCGTTTCATCGTGGCGCCGATCCTCGCCCCGGCTGCTACGGTCAGCGCATTGATGGTGTTCCTCGTGGCCTTCAACGAGCTCACCGTCTCGGCGCTGCTCTGGTCCTCGGGAACCGAGACGCTGGGCGTCGTGCTGTTCAGCCTGAAGGAAGCCGGGCTCGCCGGCGAGGCGGCAGCGGTCGCCATCAGCGCCTCGGCGGTGATACTTGGCGTGATGCTGCTGCTCGACCTTTGCGCCAAGCGCCTGCCGGAAAATGTCCTGCCCTGGCGGATCTGAGCGTCACTCCGCCGCCTGCGTCTCGATCCTGGGCTCGCCCATCATCAGCGAGCGCGCCGCCTTCGCCTCGCGAACAATGAAATCGACGATAGCGCGCACGCGGGCGACATCCTTGAGATCGGCATGGACCAGCAACCAGAACGAGCGCGTGATCGACACCTTATGCGGCAGGACGGGCACCAGGCGCGGCTCTGTCGCCGCCATGAAATGATGGATGACGCCGATGCCGGCGCCGGCAACCACCGCATTCATCTGGGCCAGCACATTCGAGCTCTGCACCTGCGCCCGTAGGCCCTTGGCAACCTCGTCGAGATAGTCGAGCTCCGGCGTGAAGATCAGGTCGTCGATATAGCCGACGATCCGATGTTCGAAGAGGTCGTCGGGCTTCGCCACCACCGGCATGCTGTCGAGATACTCGCGCGTCGCATAGAGGCCGAGCCTGTAATCGCAGAGCTTGCGCGCGACGACCTTACCCTCCTTGGGCGGCGCCAGCGTGATCGCGACATCGGCCTCCCGCTTGGACAGCGACAGCAGCCTCGGCATGGCGATGAGCTGCAGCTCGAGCCCGGGATAGGCCTTGGCGAGGCCGGCCAGGCGTGGCGCCAGGAAACAGGTCCCGAAACCGTCCGGCGCGCCGATCCGCACAGTGCCGGCCAGCGCCATGTCGGCGCCGCCGATATCGCTCTGGATCGCGAGCGCCTCGGTCTCCATGCTCTCGGCCTTGGCCAGCAATCGCTCGCCATGGGCTGTGAGGGTGTAGCCCTGCGGCCGGCGCTCGAAGAGCTTGGCCTTGAGCGATTCCTCCAGAGAGGTGACACGACGTGAGACCGTGGCATGATCGGCGCCCAAACGCCGGGCTGCAGCCGTCAGCCGGCCGGAGCGGGCAACAGCGAGAAAGAAGCGCAGATCATCCCAGTCGAACCTCTCCAAGACGCTCTCCCTGATATTTGCTTTTGCGCACGACGACCGCTTGATAGTTGCTATAGCCGTGCACAAACGAGAATGGTAGGGGTGAGGCCAATCAAGACACCACACCATTCGTAGGGAGGGCGCGATGCGTCAGGTCGGTCATTTCATTGGTGGCAAGCACGTCGCCGGAACCTCGGGCCGCACGGCCGACATCTACCAGCCGATGGACGGAACCGTGATCGGCAAGGTCGCGCTCGCGTCCCCCGCCGAGATGCGCGCCGCTGTCGAAAACGCACTGGCGGCACAGCCGAAATGGGCGGCGGTAAACCCGCAGCGCCGCGCCCGCGTGCTGATGAAGTTCCTCGACCTCATCGCGCAGAACAATGACGAGCTGGCCGAGCTGCTCGCCCGCGAGCACGGCAAGACCATCGCCGACGCCAAGGGCGACATTCAGCGCGGCGTCGAGGTCGTCGAGTTCTCGCTCGGCATCCCGAACCTGATGAAGGGTGAATTCACCGACGGCGCCGGCCCAGGTATCGACATCTATTCGATGCGCCAGCCGCTCGGCGTCTGCGCCGGCATCACGCCCTTCAATTTCCCCGCAATGATCCCGCTCTGGAAGCTCGGCCCCGCCATCGCCTGCGGCAATGCCTTCATCCTGAAGCCGTCCGAGCGCGATCCCGGCGTGCCGATGCGTCTGGCCGAGCTGTTCATCGAAGCCGGCGGCCCTCCCGGCATCCTCAATGTCGTCAATGGCGACAAGGAAGCGGTCGACGCCATCCTCGACGATCACGACATCAAGGCCGTCGGCTTCGTCGGCTCGACCCCGATCGCCGAGTACATCTATGCCCGTGGCTGCGCCAACGGGAAGCGCGTGCAGTGCTTCGGCGGCGCCAAGAACCACATGATCATCATGCCGGATGCCGACATGGACCAGGCCGTCGACGCGCTGATCGGCGCCGGCTACGGCTCGGCCGGCGAGCGCTGCATGGCGATCTCGGTCGCGGTTCCGGTCGGCAAGGCCACCGCCGATGAACTGGTGAAGCGTCTCATCCCTCGCGTCGAGAGCCTGAAAATCGGTCCCTCCACCGACTCTTCCGCCGATTACGGCCCGGTCGTCACCAGGCAGGCGCTCGACAAGATCAAGGGCTATGTCGAGACCGGCATCAACGAGGGCGCCAAGCTCGTCGTCGATGGCCGCGGCTTCAAGATGCAGGGCTACGAGAACGGCTTCTACATGGGCGGCTGCCTGTTCGACCATGTGACGCCCGACATGCGCATCTACAAGGAAGAGATCTTCGGCCCCGTGCTCTCGATCGTGCGTGCCAAGGACTATGAGGAAGGCCTCAAGCTCGCCAACGACCACGAATACGGCAACGGCGTCGCGATCTACACCCGCGACGGCGATGCGGCGCGCGACTTCGCCTCGCGCGTCCAGGTCGGCATGGTCGGCGTCAACGTGCCGATCCCGGTGCCGCTGGCCTATTACACCTTCGGTGGCTGGAAGCGTTCGTCCTTCGGCGATCTCAACCAGCACGGCCCGGACTCGATCCGCTTCTACACCAAGACCAAGACGGTGACCTCGCGTTGGCCGTCTGGCGTCAAGGATGGAGCAAGCTTCGTCATCCCGACGATGGGCTGAAGGCCCCGGACGCCAAGGATCGCGACATGTTCTCCCTCACCGAAGACCAGATCGCGATCCGCGACATGGCGCAGGGTTTCGCTTCAGAGACCCTCGCCCCTCATGCCCTACGCTGGGATGAGGAGAAGCACTTTCCGGTCGAGGAGATGCGCCAGGCCGCCGCGCTCGGCATGGGCGGCATCTATATCGGCGAGGATGTCGGCGGCTCCGGGCTGTCACGGCTCGACGCGACGCTGATCTTCGAGGCGCTGGCGACGGGCTGCCCGACGGTCGCAGCCTATATCTCGATCCACAACATGTGCGCCTGGATGATCGACCGCTACGGCTCGGAAGATCAACGCCATGCCTGGCTGCCGAAGCTCTGTTCGATGGAGCATCTGGCGAGTTACTGCCTGACGGAGCCCGGCGCAGGGTCGGACGCCRCCGCGCTGAAGACCAGGGCGGTCCGCGACGGCGATGATTACGTGCTCGACGGCCARAAGCAATTCATCTCCGGCGCCGGCGTCTCCGACATCTATGTCGTGATGGTGCGCACCGGCGAGGCCGGCCCCTCAGGCATCTCGACGCTCGTCGTCGAGAACGGCACGCCCGGCCTCTCCTTCGGGGCCAACGAGAAGAAGATGGGCTGGAATGCGCAGCCGACGCGCGCCGTGATCTTCGAGAATTGCCGCGTCCCCGTGGCGAACCGCCTCGGGCCCGAGGGTATCGGCTTCAAGATCGCGATGGCAGGGCTCGATGGCGGCCGGCTCAATATCGGAGCCTGCTCGCTCGGTGGAGCACAAGGCGCGCTCGACAAGGCGCTGGCCTACGCCCAGGAGCGCAAGGCCTTTGGCGCACGCATCGCCGATTTCCAGGCACTCCAGTTCAAGCTTGCCGACATGGCGACCGAACTCGAGGCGGCGCGGACGTTCCTGTGGCGGGCAGCCTCGGCACTCGACGAGAAGGCACCCGACGCGACCAAGCTCTGCGCCATGGCCAAGCGGGTTGCCACGGATACCGGCTTCGCGGTCGCGAACGAGGCGCTGCAGATTCATGGCGGCTACGGCTATCTCGCCGATTACGGCATCGAGAAGATCGTGCGGGACCTGCGCGTACATCAGATCCTGGAAGGCACGAACGAGGTCATGCGCATGATCGTGGCGCGCTCGCTGGTAGGGCGGGCAAAGGGGAACTAGCCTCAGAGCCGGGATATCCCTGCCCCACGGAAAAGCTTCTCAAACGACGAGGTTAGACCATGACCAGCATCGCCTWCATCGGGCTCGGCAATATGGGCGGCCCGATGGCCGCCAATCTCGTCAAGGCCGGACATCAGGTCAGCGCCTTCGACCTAGTGCAGGCCTCGCAGGACGCTGCGGCAGAACTCGGCGTGCATATCGCGGGCTCGGCCAGGGAGGCGGTCGCCAATGCCGAGGTCGTCGTCACCATGCTGCCGGCGGGCAAGCATGTGCTCGCGGTCTGGGCCGATATCCTGCCCGTGGTGAAGGCTGGCGCGCTGATCATCGATTCCTCGACGATCGATGTCGAAAGTGCCCGCAAGGCGCATGCGCTGGCCACCGAACGCGGCTGCCTCTCGCTCGATGCGCCGGTTTCCGGCGGTGTCGGCGGCGCAAAGGGCGCGACGCTGACCTTCATGGTCGGCGGTTCGAAGGAGGCTTTCGAGAAGGGAGACCCGATCCTCTCCGCCATGGGCCGGCGCGTCGTCCATTGCGGACCCTCCGGCAACGGCCAGGCGGCGAAGATCTGCAACAACATGATCCTGGGCATCTCGATGATCGGCGTCTCCGAKGCCTTCGTGCTGGCCGAGAAGCTCGGCTTGTCGCACCAGGCCCTGTTCGACGTCGCATCGACCTCATCGGGCCAGTGCTGGTCGCTGACCACCTACTGCCCCGTTCCCGGCCCGGTGCCGACATCCCCGGCCAATAACGACTACAAGCCGGGCTTCGCTTCCGCACTGATGCTGAAGGACCTGAAGCTCGCGCAGGAGGCCGCCCAGGCAGCCGGCGCTGCGACGCCTCTCGGCGCAGCCGCAGCCCAGCTTTTCGGCCTGCACAATGCCTGGGGTGAAGGCGGCTCCGATTTCTCCGCGATCATCCATCTGCTGCGCGGACGCGGCGAGCGCTAGATCGCCGATGTTGCATCGGCTTTCCCGAAAGCCGCAATCCGCTTTTCGGGCCGATGCTTTAAGGCACGACCAACCCGCCGGGAGCAGACCCGCCTCGCGCCTTCCACCTCTGGCGCAGGCGGCACTTTGCCGCTAGCACATCCGCCTATACGGCGGCTGTTCTTAAGCCGCCTGCCAGACGGGTGTGCGCATGAACGATGTCTCCTTTCGACGCGAACGCTCGGCCCTGACCGGCTTTGCCACGAACCCGCTCGACCGCCGCGGCGACCTGCGTGACCGTCCCGACGCGGTCGAGGGCTTTCGGGCTTCGCCCGGTACGCGCCATGCGATCGTCTCCGGCGAGACGCCGATCCTGAAGCGGATCGACGCCGAGACATTGACGATCTGGTTCGCCGAGAGCGAGGCCGACGCTATCGGCAAGGCGCATGAGGAAGTCTTCCTCGGGCTCGACCTGCAAGGGACCGCCTGCTTCGGCCGACTGGTCGACCGGGAGCTCGCCGAGCCGCTGCGCGAGCGCGACGACCTCGTGGTCAGCGACCTGCGCTCGATCGCCCTGAAGCGGCTCGTCCCAGTCGAAGAGGTCGGGCCGCTGGGCGAGGCCAAGGCCCTGCTCGACTGGCATGCGCGGCATCGCTTCTGCGCCCGCTGCGGCGGGCTCTCGCCGACAGTGAGCGGCGGCTGGCGGCGCGAATGCTCGCAATGTGGCGCGCTGCACTTCCCGCGCACCGATCCGGTCGTGATCATGCTCGCGGTGCGTGGCGACCAGTGCTTCCTGGCCCGTCAGGCCCGGTTCGCCCCGGGCATGTATTCCTGCATTGCCGGCTTTCTCGAGCCCGGCGAGACCTTTGAGGATGCGGTGCGCCGCGAAACCCTCGAGGAAGCAGGGCTGCGCACCGGCGCCGTGCGCTATGTCGCCTCGCAGCCCTGGCCCTTCCCGTCCTCCCTGATGATCGGCTGCATCAGCGAAGCGCTGAACGACGACATCACGCTGGACGGAAACGAACTCGAAGCAGGGCGCTGGTTCTCGCGGGAGGAAGCGCTGCAGATGCTGGATGGCAGGCATCCGGACGGCCTGTCCTGCCCGCCCCATATGGCAATCGCGAACACGATCCTGAAGGCGTGGGCCGAGGACGGCGTCACGCCCTAGTACGCGAGGGCGTCTGCAGCCGACGCGGTTTCCGGTCGGCTGCGATCGGCCTATTCTCCCGGCTCGGCGAGGCTCGCGCGGAATGCGTGCGCCGGGTAGACGCCGAGGATCTTCATCTCCTTGGAGAAATACTCGAGCTCCGTCAGGGCCCGCTTCAGGTCCGCGTCATCAGGATGCCCTTCGACATCGCAATAGAACATCGTCGCTGAGAAATGGCCGTCGACCATGTAGCTCTCGAGCTTGGTCATGTTGATGCCGTTGGTGGCAAAGCCGCCCAGCGCCTTGTACAGCGCCGCCGGGATGTTGCGCACGCGGAACATCAGCGTCGTCACGGTCTTCTTCGCGCCCTGGCGGGCGAATTCCGGGTACTTCGAAAGCACGACGAAGCGCGTGGTGTTGTGCTTCTCGTCCTCGATGTCCTCCATCAGGATGTTCAGCCCGTAGACCTCGGCCGCAATATGCGGCGCGATCGCTGCGCGGGTGACATCGCCGGCTTCCGCGACCTGCCGGGCCGAGCCGGCGGTGTCAGCGGCGACCTCGGCCTTGAGGCCGAGCTTCTTGATGATCTTGCGGCACTGGCCGAGCGCATGGATATGGCTCTGCACGGTCTTCAGGGTGGCGAGCGTCGCTCCCTGCACCGCCATCAGGTGAAAGCGGATCGGCAGGAAATGCTCGCCGATGATGTGCAGGCCGGAACGCGGCAGAAGATGGTGGATATCGGCGACGCGACCGGCGATCGAATTGTCGATCGGGATCATGCCATAGCGGGCCGTTCCGTCGCTGACCGCGGACAGGGCATCCTCGAAAGTTGCGCAGGGCAGCAATTCGCAATCCGGAAAGACCTGCAGGGCGGCCTGAGAGGAGAAGGCTCCGGGCTCGCCCTGGTAGGACACGACGACAGACATGATTCAGGCTCCGAGGCGGGATTTCAGGAGCGCGCGGGCGCGATCCAGGTCAGGAGGAGTGTCGACGCCGCGCGGGACGTGATCGATGACCATCACGTCGATGCGCATGCCGTCTTCCAGTGCACGCAGCTGCTCGAGCTTCTCGCGGAGTTCGAGCGGCGATTGCGGCAAGCTGACGAAGCGGTCGAGCGCACGGCGGCGATACGCATAGAGGCCGACATGGTGATAGAGCGGCCCCTCGCCGCTCGGCGCGGTGGCACGGGTAAAGTAGAGTGCGCGCATCCGGCCAGGACTGATCTCGCTGCCGATCAGCTTGACGACGCTCGGTGCGGTCTTCTCGTCCTCGTCGGTAATGACCCCGGCCAGGGTCGCGATGTCGACGGCCGCGTCCGCAAGCGGCTTCACCGCGGCAGCGATCGCGCTCGGCTCGAGCGTGGGAAAATCTCCCTGGACGTTGACGATGATGTCGTGGCGCCCCTGCGGGTCGACGATATCCGCCGCTTCCTTGATTCGATCCGAGCCGGTCTGGTGGTGGATGCTGGTCATCACCGCCCTCCCCCCGGCCTTCTCGACCGCCGCGACGATGCGCGGCTCGTCAGTGGCGACGACCACGGCACCGACGCCCGATTCCATCGCTCGGCGCCAGACGTGCACGATCATCGGTTCGCCCAGGATGTCTGCCAGAGGCTTGTCGGGCAGGCGGGTCGCCTGCATGCGGGCGGGAATCAGGATCAGCGGGTCCGACATCGGCAACAGCTCTGGGGGAAGGTCGCGAGGCCGCGACGGGAGGCGTCAAAAGGTCTCAAAGAGGTGCGTGCTTATACGAGTTGCAATGAAGCGCGCAAAGCGGTTAAGCAACGGCCGTGTGTCGGCGCTCCCAGGCTCCGGCCGGAGCGCTGCTATGCCTTGCCTGTCCTGTGGCGAGGCCCAAGGGTTTCGATGCGATGAATATCGAGCTGAACAAGATTGCCGGCGCGGGACTGTCCACGCTGCTCGTGGTGATGGCCCTGAACATGGCCGCCGGCATTGTCTTCGCGCCGCACAAGCCGGCCGTGCCCGGCTTCGATCTGCCGAGTCCGGAGCCAGCTGCCGCCGGCGGTGCAACCGCTGCGGCTCCAGTTGCGGACGCGCCGATCGTGGAACGTCTCGCCAAGGCCGATCCGGCCCGTGGCGAAAAGGCTGTCGGCGCCTGCAAGGCCTGCCACACCTTCGAGAAGGGCGGCGCCAACAAGGTCGGCCCGCATCTTTTTGATGTCTATGGTCGTAGCAAGGGTTCGATCGACGGCTTCGGCTATTCGGCTGCGATGAAAGGCCATTCCTCCGAGAAGTGGGAAGCCGAGCAGCTCGACGGCTTCCTGAAGGGTCCGAAGGCCTATATGCCGGGAACGACGATGGCTTTCGCCGGCCTGACCAAGCCCGATACCCGTGCCGACGTGATCGCCTATCTCAACACGCTCGCGGATGCGCCGAAGCCGCTTCCGAAATGAGTCTTGCGTCGATTCGGCGCGCCTGAATGATTGCAAGCCGGGCCCTTGAGCCCGGCTTTTGCTTGCTCCCGCCATGCTCTTGCCCTCACCATGGCGAGGAATCTCCTCTCCGCGCTGGTATCGACCTCACGGGTCGACATAATCGGCCAGCGAATCAGTTGCAGGAGGACGAGGCACCATGGCGATGCGCATCACACGCCGCAGGCTGCTCGAAGCCGGTGGAGCAGYGCTGGCAAGTGCGGGCCTGCCTGCCCTGCCCGGCCGGGCCCTGGCCGAGACCGGGGAGGTTCATGGCCTCTCGACTTTCGGCGAACTGGCGCTCCCCGCCGATTTTCCGCATTTCGCCTATGTGAACCCGAAGGCCCCGAAGGGCGGCACGATCACGTTGCAGATCAAGCGGGCCGGCGGCAACCAGAACTTCGACACCTTCAACACGCTGAATACCTTCGTGCTGCAGGGCGATGGCGCCGCTGGCATGGATGCGTGCTTCGACAGCCTGATGTCCGGCTCCGGCGACGAGCCAGGCGCGCTCTACGGCTTGCTGGCGAAGAGCGTCGCAATCTCCGGGGACAGGCTGACCTACCGTTTTCGGCTCAGGCCCGAGGCGCGTTTCCATGACGGAAGCCGGGTGACYGCTTCCGATGTCGCCTTCTCCATGAATATCCTGAAGAGCAAGGGACACCCGTCTTATCGCCTGATGCTGAACGAGCTGGTCTCGCCGGTCGCGGAAGGCGACGACATCGTCGTCGTCACGCTTTCGCCGAAGCGCGGTCGCGACCTGCACCTCGTCGTCGCAGGCCTGCCGGTCTTCTCCGCGAAATTCTGGTCGACGCGGAACTTCGACGCCTCGACGCTGGAACCACCGCTTGGGTCCGGCCCCTACAAGGTGGGGCGGTTCGAGCAAGGCCGCTTCATCGAATTCGAGCGGGTTCCCGACTACTGGGGCAAGGACCTGCCTGTGAATGTCGGCGTCAATAATTTCGACCGCACGCGCTGGGAGTATTTCCGCGACCGGCAGGTCGCCTTCGAGGCCTTCAAGAGCGGCATCGTTACCTTCCAGGAGGAATTCACCTCCCGGATCTGGGCGACCGGCTATGACTTCCCGGCGATCAAGGACGGCAAGGTCAAGAAGGAATCCCTGCCCAATACCGAGCCGACCGGCTCGCAGGGCTGGTATTTCAACCTGCGCCGCGATGCCTTCAAGGACCCGCGCATCCGCGAGGCGATCGGGCTCTGCTTCGATTTCGAGTGGACCAACAAGAACATCATGTTCGGCTCCTTTGCCCGCATGACCTCGTTCTTCGAGAACTCGGATTCCAAGGCTGTGGGCACACCCTCGCCCGAAGAGCTCGCTCTGCTCGAACCCTTCCGTGGCAAGGTGCCGGACGAAGTCTTCGGCGAGGTCTATCTCCCGCCGGTCAGCGACGGCTCTGGAAGCGACCGCGCCCTGCTGCGCAAGGCGGACGATATGTTCCGCGCAGCCGGCTGCAAGCGGGACGGCAATGTGCTGAAGCTGCCCGATGGCAGGCCGTTCGAGATCGAGTTCCTCGATTTCCAGGCCTCGCTCCAGCCACATACCCAGCCGTTCCAGGCCAATCTCAAGCGCCTGGGCATCAACGCGACCTCGCGCATCGTCGATGCCGCGCAGTACCAGCGAAGACTCGATGAATTCGATTTCGACGTGGTCAGCCGCGCGTTGACGGGCAGCGCGATTCCCAGCGATTCCCTGCGCATCGTCTATGGTTCCGAAGCCGCGAAGACGCGCGGCTCGCGCAACGTCGCCGGCATCAGCGATCCAGCCATCGACGCGATGATCGATCGGATCGGCCAGGCCGATAGCTACAAGGACGTCGTTGTGGCGGCCAAGGCGCTGGACCGGCTGCTGCGCGCCGGCCGCTATTGGGTGCCGATGTGGTGGAACCCGAATGAATGGCTGGCTTACTGGGACATGTTCGACCGGCCCGCATCCAAGCCGAAATACACGTCCGGCGCTCCCGCCATCTGGTGGTTCGACGC
The DNA here is from genome assembly GCF_056406775.1 of Allobosea sp. P1_A7. Taxonomy (NCBI): domain Bacteria; kingdom Pseudomonadati; phylum Pseudomonadota; class Alphaproteobacteria; order Hyphomicrobiales; family Alloboseaceae; genus Allobosea; species Allobosea sp. P1_A7. The sequence goes on along the minus strand of NZ_JBFTZN010000060.1, from coordinate 10,880 downwards.
CGAGAAAGCCAAGCGGATCGGGAAGGCGTGAGGATGGTAGCGGAAGCCCGAGGCCAGGTCAGCGGAACTCCCAGGGTTCTCCTGCGCCTCGAAGGACTTGTGCTCGGCGTGCTGTGCATCTGGCTCTTTGCCGGCACCGGCGCATCGTGGTGGCTCTTTGCTGCACTGATCCTGGCCCCGGATCTCGGCATGCTCGGCTATCTCGCCAACCCGAGGCTGGGTGCCACGATCTACAACGCCGCTCACTCGCTGATCGGTCCGGCCTTGCTGGCAATCGCGAGCCTTTCGCTGGCCCTGCCGACGGCCCTTGCGATTGCGCTGATCTGGGCCGGGCATATCGAGTTCGACCGGGCGCTGGGCTATGGCCTGAAATACCCCTCGCTCTTTGCCGACACCCATCTCGGTGTGCTTGGTCCTTCCCGAAAGGCCGGGTGAACGGATGCTCTCCTATATCGCCCGCCGCCTCGCGCTGATGGTGCCGACATTGTTCGGCATCCTGCTGATCTCCTTCGTCCTCGTGCAGTTCGCGCCGGGCGGGCCGGTGGAGCGCGTGATCGCACAGTTGCAGGGCCAGGGCGGCAACGCCTCCGACCGTGTCGGCGGCAGTGCCGGCGGCGATGCCGGAGCACAGCACGGCGATGCAAGCTCATCCTATCGTGGCGCGCAGGGGCTCGATCCGGCCTTCATCAAGGAGCTGGAGAAGCAATTCGGCTTCGACAAGCCGGCACATGAGCGCTTCGGCAAGATGCTCTGGGACTATATCCGCTTCGATTTCGGCCGGTCCTATTTCCGCGACGCACCGGTACTGCAGCTGATCAAGGAGAAACTGCCGGTCTCGATCTCGCTCGGACTGTGGATGACACTGCTCTCCTATGCGATCTCGATCCCGCTTGGCATCCGCAAGGCGGTGAAGGACGGTTCGCGCTTCGACACCTGGACCAGCGCCGTGGTCATTGTCGGCTACGCCATTCCGGGCTTCCTGTTCGCGATCCTCCTGATCGTGCTCTTCGCCGGCGGCTCGTTCTGGCAGATCTTTCCGCTGCGCGGGCTCCATTCCGAGAATTGGCAAGAACTCAGCTTGATCGGCAAGGCCACCGACTATCTCTGGCACATTGCCCTGCCGGTCACGGCGATGGCGCTGGGCGCCTTCGCGACCTCGACGCTGCTGACCAAGAATTCCTTCCTCGACGAGATCCGCAAGCAATATGTCCTGACGGCGCGGATGAAGGGGCTCAGCGAACGCGGCGTGCTCTACGGCCACGTCTTCCGCAACGCCATGCTGATCGTGATCGCCGGCTTTCCCGGCGCATTCGTGCATGCGCTCTTCGCCGGATCGCTGCTGATCGAGACGATTTTCTCGCTCGACGGCCTCGGGCTCCTCTCCTTCGAGGCCATCGTCAACCGCGACTATCCGGTCGTCTTCGCCAATCTCTACATCTTCTCGCTGATCGGCCTTGTCGTGCATCTCATCACGGACCTGACCTACACATGGGTCGACCCCCGGATCGATTTCGAAACGCGGGAGGCCTGAGGTGAGCGAGACGCTGATCGACCTGCCGCCGAGCACTCGCAGTGCGGCGCTTGCACCACCCGAGGCGGGCCAGGGCTGGCTCAAGCTCTCACCGATCAACCGGCGCCGGCTCAACAATTTCAAGGCGAACCGGCGGGGCTGGTGGTCGCTCTGGATCTTCCTGGCACTGTTCGTGCTCTCGCTCTTCGCGGAGTTCATCGCCAATGATCGACCGCTCGTCGTGCGCTACAAGGGCGAGTTCCTGTTCCCGATCGTGGTGAACTATCCCGAGGAGAAATTCGGCGGCTTCCTCGCCACCACCGACTATCGCRATCCGGTCATCGCCAAGGAGATCGATGCCAATGGCTATGCCATCTGGCCGCCGATCCGCTACTCCTACCGCACGCATAATCTCGACCTGCCGGTTCCCGCTCCTGCGCCACCGACCTGGATGCTGAAGGACGAGCAGTGCCGGCCGATCGCCGAGCGAACCGGCGGCATGTCCTGCCGCGAGCTCGAATGGAACTGGCTCGGCACGGACGACCAGGGCCGCGACGTCGTGGCGCGCCTGATCTACGGGTTCCGCATCTCGATCCTGTTCGGCCTGATCCTTTCCACGATCTCTTCGGTGATCGGCATCGCGGCTGGCGCCGTGCAGGGCTATTTCGGCGGTTGGACCGACCTGATCTTCCAGCGCTTCATCGAGATCTGGACCTCGATCCCCGCGCTCTATCTGCTGATCATCGTAGCGGCCGTGATCACGCCCGGCTTCTTCGTGCTGCTCGGCATCCTGCTGCTGTTCTCCTGGGTCGCGCTGGTCGGCGTGGTCCGGGCCGAATTCCTGCGGGCCCGCAATTTCGAGTATGTCCGCGCAGCGCGTGCGCTCGGCCTGTCCGACGCCAAGATCATGGTCAAGCATCTGCTGCCGAACGCCATGGTCGCGACGCTGACCTTCCTGCCCTTCATCATGAACGGCTCGATCACGACGCTCACCTCGCTCGACTTCCTCGGTTTCGGCCTGCCGCCCGGCTCGCCCTCGCTCGGTGAGCTGCWGGCGCAAGGCAAGGCCAATCTGCAGGCGCCCTGGCTCGGGCTGTCCGGCTTTTTCGTGATCGCCCTGATGCTGTCGCTGCTGATCTTCATCGGCGAGGCGGTGCGCGACGCCTTCGATCCAAGGAAGACCTTCGCGTGAGCGCTCCCCTTCTCTCTGTCGAGGATCTTTCCGTCGCCTTCCGCCAGGGCGGCAGGGAGACGCTCGCCGTCGACCGCATTTCCTTTCATGTCGCCAAGGGCGAGACCCTGGCGATCGTCGGTGAATCCGGCTCGGGCAAATCCGTCTCCGCGCTCTCGATTCTGAAGCTGCTGAACTATCCGGCCGCGCATCACCCGTCCGGCAAGGTGCTATTCAACGGACAGGACCTGATCGCGGCCGATGAGAACGCGATGCGCAAGGTGCGCGGCAACGACATCACCATGGTGTTCCAGGAGCCGATGACCTCGCTGAACCCGCTGCACACCATTGCGCGGCAGATCGGCGAGATCCTCGAGCTGCACAAGGGCTTGCGCGGCGCGGCGGCTCGCGCCCGCACGTTGGAGCTGCTGGCCCTGGTCGGAATCCGCGATGCCGAGAGCCGGCTCGACGCCTATCCTCATCAGCTTTCCGGCGGTCAGCGCCAGCGCGTAATGATCGCCATGGCGCTCGCCAACGAGCCGGACCTGCTGATTGCCGATGAGCCGACGACTGCGCTCGACGTCACCGTGCAGGCGCAGATCCTGTCCTTGCTGAAGGATCTGCAGAACCGCCTCGGGATGGCGATCCTGTTCATCACCCATGATCTGGGCATCGTGCGGCGCATCGCCGACCGGGTCTGCGTGATGCTCAAGGGCCGGATCGTCGAGCAGGGGCCTGTCGCCGAGATCTTCGACAAGCCGCAGCACAGCTATACCCAGCGCCTGCTCGCAGCCGAGCCCAAGGGTCGCCCCGCCCCGGTCGCCGAGGGCGCCGCGACGCTGCTCGAGGCCGGGCCGATGAAGATCTGGTTTCCGATCAAATCCGGCTTCCTGCGCCGGACCACCGGCCATGTGAAGGCCGTCGATGGCATCTCGATCAAGGTGCGGGAAGGCGAGACGCTCGGCGTCGTCGGCGAGTCCGGCTCAGGCAAGACGACGCTCGGCCTCGCCATCCTGCGGCTGATCTCCTCGGAGGGGCCTGTCGTCTTCCTCGGCGATCGCATCGACGGGTTGACCAGCGCCGCCGTCCGCCCGAAGCGCAAGGATCTCCAGGTCGTCTTCCAGGATCCCTATGGCTCGCTGTCTCCGCGCCTCTCGGTCGCCGGCATCGTCGAGGAAGGGCTGACCGTCCAGGACAAGGGGCTGAGCTATGAAGCTCGCCGCGAGATCGTCGCCAGGGCGCTCAGCGATGTCGGCCTCGACCCGGCAGCGATGGATCGCTACCCGCATGAATTCTCAGGCGGACAGCGCCAGCGTATCGCAATCGCGCGCGCCATGGCCCTCGACCCGAAATTCGTGGTGCTGGATGAGCCGACCTCGGCGCTCGACATGTCGGTGCAGGCGCACATCGTCGAGCTCCTGCGGGAGCTGCAGAGCCGCCGCAAGCTCGGCTATCTCTTCATCAGCCATGACCTCAAAGTGGTGCGGGCGTTGTCGCACCGGGTTGTGGTGATGCAGAACGGCAAGGTCGTCGAGGAAGGACCAGCCGAGGAGATTTTTGCGCATCCGCGCGAGGCCTATACCCAGGCCCTGCTCGCCGCCGCGCTCAACCTCGAGCCCGTCGGCAGCGCTGCGGTGAAGGATTGAGATGACCCGCGCCATCCTTATCGTGCTTGACTCCGTCGGCTGCGGCGGCGCGGAGGACGCGCATCTCTATGGCGATGCCGGCGCCGACACGCTGGGCCATATCGCGGAGAGCTGCGCGGCAGGCAAGGGCGACCGCGAAGGTCTGCGGCACGGCGCATTGCAGGTGCCGAACCTCGCCCGGCTGGGCCTGGCCCACGCCTGCGAGGCTTCCACCGGAAGGCCGCTCGCGGGCGTCAGCAAGCCGATCGCGCCACAGGGRCAGTACGGCTATGGCATCGAGACCAGCCAGGGCAAGGACACTCCCTCCGGTCATTGGGAGATCGCTGGCTGCCCCGTTCCGTTCAAATGGGGCTATTTCACAGAGCTGGAAAACTCCTTCCCGCCGGATCTGGTCGCGGCGATCATTCGCGACGGCAGGCTGCCGGGCATTCTCGGCAACAAGCACGCTTCGGGAACCGTCATCATCGACGAGCTCGCCGAGGAGCATATCCGGACGGGCAAGCCGATCTGCTACACCTCGGTCGACTCCGTGCTGCAAATCGCGGCACATGAGGAGCATTTCGGGTTGGAGCGGCTCTACGAGCTCTGCCGCACGGTACGCGTCCTGGTCGATCCGCTCAGGATCGGGCGCGTCATCGCGCGCCCCTTCGTCGGCACCGCGACAACCGGCTTCACCCGGACGGCGAACCGGAAAGACTTCGCCATTCCGCCGCCCAACGACACAATCCTCGACCGGCTCGCGACGCTGGGCCGCAGCGTCATCACCATTGGCAAGATCGGCGACATCTTTGCCCATCGCGCCACCGGAGAGGAGATCAAGCCGTTCGGCAATGCGGCCATGTTCGAGGCCGCCCTCGCCGCGCTCGACCGGTTGCCGGATGGCGGCTTCTGCTTCGTCAATCTTGTCGATTTCGATACCGAATACGGCCATCGCCGCGACGTGCCGGGCTATGCGGCCGCATTGGAAGCCTTCGATGCGATGCTGCCGCGGCTGGAGGCGAAGCTCGGCCCGGACGATCTTGCCATCATCACGGCCGATCATGGCAACGACCCGACCTGGAAGGGCACGGACCATACGCGCGAGCATGTGCCGATCCTCGCCTTCGGGCCAGGTGTCGCGGCACAGGCGATCGGGGGGCGCCGGAGCTTTTCGGATGTGGCCGCGACACTCGGTCAGCGGCTCGATATCGGCAAGATCGGACCCGGCCGGGCCTGGTAATAGGGCCTCGTCCGATCAGGCTGCCGCGACCCGGCCGCAGAACGCCGCGACCTCCTGACGGATGCTGTGGGCCTGCTTCGCCAGCGCATCGGCAGCGTCCTGCAACTGCGCGGCGGCATCATGGGTGCGAACGGTCATCGTCTCGAAATTGCCGACCGCACCGGCACTGCGCCTCGCCCCCTCGAAGGAAAGCTGGACCTGCCGGGCGATTTCCATGGTCGCCCGGTCCTGCTCGTGGACGGAGACGGCGATCGCCTCCGCCACACGCTCGACCTCGGACATCGCCGTCACGATATCGCGGATCGCCTTCAACGAGCGCTGTGACGCGACCTGCATCGCGCTGATCTGACCGGAAACCTCGTCCGTTGCACGGGCGGTCTGGGCAGAGAGCGTCTTCACCTCGCTTGCGACGACGGCGAAGCCTCGTCCCATCTCACCGGCCCGGGCCGCCTCGATGGTGGCGTTGAGAGCCAGCATGCTGGTTTGCGCTGCGATGCCGCGGATGATCTCGACGACCGCACCGACATTCTCGCTGCTGCGGGCGAGATCCTCGATTTCCGCGCTGGCGCGCCGGGCAAGCTCGGCTGCGCTCTTGGAGCCGTCGGCCGAGTGCGACACATTCTGGCCGATCTCGCCGATCGAAGCTGCGAGTTGCCCGCTGGCAACCGCAAGCTGGTCGATGCTGCGCGTCGTCGCCTCGGCAGCCTCCGAGACATGCCCCATCTGGTGACGCGCCTGATCGGAGGTGCCGGTCAAGGCCCGCGACTCGCCCTGCATGGCCTCGGCCGAACGGTCGAGAACCGCCATGGCCTGCTCCATCTGCTGGCGGAAATTCAGAACGGTTTCGCGCAGAGTCTCGCTGCGGCGGCCGAGCTCGTCGGCGAGGTGCCTCTCCCGCTCTCCGGCCGCGCGTTCGCGCTCGGCGATCGCATTGGCATGACGCAGGCTGTCGCGGTTCATGGCGAACATCCGCCCAAGGATCATGGCAAGCGCCGCCAGGAACGTGGTCTCGATCACCACGATCACGGCATGCAGGAGCACGCGCCAGATATTGCCGCCCTGGTAGAACACGGCTGACGGAAGCAGGTACTGCAGCGCCAGATGGTGAAGCGCGGTCAGGCCAGCCCCCATCACGATCGGGCGCCAGTCGCAAAACCCCGCCAACAGCGCGAGGACCGCGAAATAATACATGTGCGTGTCAGGCTGCCAGGGATGGCCGGCGAAGCTGTAGACCAGCATCGAAACCTGGCCGATCAGCACTATCGCTATCACCAGCTGTGAGACGATCGCCACGCCGAAGCGGGCATAGAGCAGCAGGGCACCAGCGGCGAGCACGAAGGCGAAGGAGGCAGCAAGCAGCACCTCGCCACCGTGGAACCAGACGCTCAGCGCCAATAGCGGAACATGAAGGAAGGCGAGCCCGAGCAGGAAGCGGGCCACGACGACGCGAACTCCGGTCAGGGTCCAGATCATGACGAAGCATCCGCCGACGAACGGGCGTCAAGGCACCCAGCCAGCCCCGAAAGCGCCAGCATCAGCAAGGCCCCCTTCGGTTTCGCCTGTTTGACGCCCGGGWCCACGGAAGGCGCCGTAATGACGATGAAGTGAGCGATCCCGCTGCGCAGAACGCGATGCCCGGCCGCCATCGTCATCGCTAGCGCGTCGCGCTCAGAGGTCCATGGCGAAAAGACAATTGCGCGCGATGGGGCGGCGTCATCCGAGCCCCGGGGCAGGCTGAGCGCTGCCGCCAGGCTGACCGCCACGAGCGCAATGACAATGATGAGCGCATCCCGCAACAACACGCCCCGGCCCTGATCGGCCGGAATCTCGTTCAGGAATCCGGACGTCATGGGAACTCGGTTTCTCCGCGCTATCCGGCAGGCCATATCGGGCCGGACGAAGTCGCTCACCACTCGTAAAGTTTCACTTAAAAGTACGCGTGGTGCAGGTGGGGCCGTGCGTGTCCAGGCGCAGCGTCAGGCCCGCAGGCGCTGCTTGATCCGCCGCATCAAGCCGTCCCGTACGTCGCGATAGGCGTCGAGCACCTGCTCACGCGAGCCCTGGACGATGGTCGGATCCGGCGTCGGCCAGTACTCGACATCGGCGGCGAGCGTTCTTGTCAGCTCAAGGGCCTTGTGATGCGCCTCCGGTGAGAGGGAGATGATGAGGTCGAAGTTCAACCCTTCCCACTCCTCGAGATCCTCAATCGATTTTGGCCTGTGGCGATGAGCGTCGATGCCGATCTCGTCGAGCACGGCCAGCGCGAACTTATCGACGTCGCCCTTCCTCGCTCCGGCCGACTGGACATAGATCGATTTGCCGAAGAAGTGCTTCGCCATGGCTTCCGCCATCGGGGAGCGCACCGCGTTATACGCGCACATGAAGAGCACGCTGTGGATCTTGCGCGGCGGCGCTCCCTCCACCGAGCCTAGCCCTTCCAATGCAAGGCATAGATCAAGGTGAACAGGCGACGCGCCGTGTCGTGGTCGATCTCGACCTTGCTCGCCAGGCGCTCGACCAGCATGTGGGCCGCCTCGTCATGCAGCCCGCGCCGGCCCATGTCGATCGCCTCGATCTGCGCAGGCGTCGACGCCCGGATGGCGGCGTAATAGCTCTCGCAGACCAGCCCATAGTCCTTGATGATACGCCGCAGCGGCGTCAGCGAGAGATGATGCGTGACAACCGGCGCTCCGTCGGCCCCCTTGATCTCGAATACGAGGCGTCGCTCGACCAGCGCGAGATGGGCGAGATAGGGGCCGCCTTCATGCCCGGGCAACGCGAAATGGTTGCGCTCGACGAGGTCATAGACCGCAACCGCGCGCTCGTGTTCCTGATCCGGACTGCCACGCCCCAGCGAGGCTTCGTCAAAAGTCACACCGACCAGGCATTGCCTTTCCGACATGCAGCCTCCGGACACAGGGCGCGCGGGACTCAGAGATTGAGCCTGATCGTCACGGATCGGCCATGCGCCTGCAAGCCCTCGGCCTCGGCCAGTTGCGTCGCGGCCGGCGCCAAGGCGCGAAGCCCATCGATGCCGCACTTCAGCAACGAGGTTCGCTTCATGAAATCGGCGACACCGAGCCCCGAGGAGAAACGGGCGGAGCGGGCGGTCGGCAGAACATGGTTGGGACCGCCGACATAGTCGCCGATCGCCTCCGGTGTATGTCCGCCCAGGAAGATCGCGCCGGCATTGCGAACCTTCTTTGCCAGGCCGTCGGGATCTGCGGTGACGATCTCGAGATGCTCGGGCGCCAGCCGGTCGACCAGCGGGAGTGCGCGCTCCAGGTCTTCGACCAGCAGGATGGCGCCGAAATCCTGCCAGCTCTTGCCGGCGATCGCAGCGCGCGGGAGCACTGCCAGCTGGGCGATCACCGCCTTCTCGACCTCGGCTGCGAGCGCTGCATCATTGGTGAGCAGGATCGACTGGGCGGATTCGTCATGCTCCGCCTGCGCCAGCAGATCGGCCGCGACCCAATCCGGATTTGCACTTGAATCCGCGATCACCAGAACCTCGGAGGGGCCGGCGATCATGTCGATACCGACCTGTCCGAAGACGCGGCGCTTGGCGGCTGCCACATAGGCGTTGCCCGGTCCGACGATCTTGGCCACCGGCGCGATCGACTGCGTTCCATAGGCCAATGCCGCTACCGCCTGGGCACCGCCAATCCGGTAGACCTCGTGGACGCCGGCGAGGCGCGCTGCCGCCAGGACCAGCGGGTTCGTCTCCCCGCGCGGGGTCGGCGCCACCATGACGATGCGCTCGACGCCGGCAACCCTGGCCGGCACCGCGTTCATCAGCACGGACGAGGGATAGCTCGCGGTACCGCCGGGAACGTAGAGCCCGACCGTCTCGATCGCGCTCCAGCGCCACCCGCTCTCGACACCGAGCGCATCGCGCGTCCAGGAATCCTGCGGCTTCAGGCGGAGGTGATAGGCCTCGATGCGCGCACGTGCCGTCTCCAGCGCGGCCAGCAGTTCGGCGGAGCAGGCCGCGACGGCCGCATCGATCTCGGCTTCACTGACCCGCAGGGTCAAAGGAGTCAGATCGAGCTTATCGAAACGGGAGGTGCAGGCGATGACGGCCTCATCCCCCTTGGCGCGAACATCGGCAATGATGTCGGCGGCAACGCGGTCGACGTCCTCGGACACTTCGCGCTTGGTCGTCAGCAGCGCGGCAAAGGCCTGCTCGAAGCCTGCGTCTCGTTGATCGAGCCTGATCGGCATCGCAAATCCTGAAGCTGAAAGAAGAGGTCAGGCGCCGTTCGGGTGATCGGGCTTGGCGACTGCCTCCCAGACCGGGCCCAGGTCCTTCATCTGGGCCTCGATGCACTCGACGCCCAGGCGGATAGCGGCACCATCCGAAAAATGCAGCGTGACCTCTCCCGCCGGCGCCTCGGACTCGGTGAAGGTGATGGCGAGGAGATTGAGAACGGCTCCTGTCGCCGTCGGGTCAACCTTCGTGCTCTTGGCGTGAACGACTCGTTCGAAATGCAAGGCGGCAAGGCGCCTGCGCTTCTGGCCATGCGGCACGCCTTCCCAGTCGAAGCGTCGCGCGGCCAGCGCGAAGCGCTTCTGCGCTGGCAGATAGGCGACATCGCCGACGCGCAGGACAGCATCCTGCAAATGTGCGGAGATGATCGCGAGATCCTCCGCGTCGAGCGCGATCAGCTTCAGTGGGTCTGCGGTATCGTCCGACATCGACCTGTTCTGGCGAGCGGACGGTTCGGCGTCAACCGCTGATCCGCTCGACCTCTGCGCCACAGCGCGTCAGCTTGGCTTCCAGCGCCTCGAAACCGCGATCGAGATGGTAGACCCGGTTGATCATCGTGTCGCCCTCGGCCGCGAGGCCACCAATGACGAGCGAGACCGATGCACGCAGATCGGTTGCCATGACCGGCGCACCGGTGAGCTTGCCGACACCCTCGACATAGGCGACGTCACCATCCAGCCGGATCTTCGCGCCGAGGCGGACGAGTTCCTGGACGTGCATGAAGCGGTTCTCGAAGATCGTCTCGCGAATGCGCGAGGTGCCCTTGGCCCGCGTCATCAGCGCCATGAACTGCGCCTGCAGATCGGTCGGGAAGCCCGGGAACGGGTCGGTGTCGACATCGACGGCCTCCAGTGCCCCGCCGTTGCGGCGCACGCGGATGCCTTCATTGGTCTCGCTGATATCGACGCCAGCCTTGACCAARATATCGAGCGCCGATTGCAGCAGATCGGCCCGCGCTCCTTCAAGCAGCACGTCGCCTCCGGTCATCGCGACAGCCATCGCATAGGTGCCGGTCTCGATCCGGTCCGGCAGGACAGCATGGTGCGCGCCCCCGAGCCGTGAGA